>CBFGWJ010000028.1:0-11913 GCA_965652335.1 uncultured Gammaproteobacteria bacterium
GCACGTTGATCATCGTTTGCGGGAATTTTTCAAAACCCTGGCACAGTTCAGCCAGACTCTTGCCGGTCCTGAGCATGATTTCCAGAACCTGAAGGGCGCTGATGATACCGTCACCGGTACTGGTGCGATCCAGGCAAAGGATATGCCCTGAAGCTTCACCGCCCAGTTTCCAGCCACGCTGGCGCAATTCGCGGTGGATGTGCCGGTCGCCGACAGCGGTGCGAACAAACTCGATGTTGCGGTCGCGCAGCGCCAGCTCCAGGCCGAGGTTGGTCATGACGGTTCCCACCACGCCACCGGTGAGAACACCCTGCTCCTGGCGTGCTGAAGCAATGATATGCAGCAGCTGGTCACCATCCACCAGCGTTCCCTGGTGATCAGCCATCACCACCCGATCGCCATCCCCGTCCAGCGCGATGCCGACTTCGGCCTTTCGCGATTTCACCATCTCCTGCATCGCAGCAGGATGAGTGGAACCACAGTCCGCATTGATATTGGTGCCATCCGGCTCATCGCCCATGACGTAAACCTTGGCACCCAACTCACGCAATACTGCCGGTGCTACGCGGTAAGTCGCACCATGCGCACAGTCCAGCACCACCCGCAGACCACCAAACGACGTACCAAACGGTGTAGTGCCTTTGCAGAACTCGATATATCGTCCGGCCGCATCATCGACACGGGCCGCCTTGCCCAGGCGTGCTGACTCTACGGTGGAAAACGGCGCATCCAGTTCCGCCTCGATCGCTTCTTCCACTTCATCACTGAACTTCTCGCCATCGGCAGAAAAAAACTTGATGCCGTTGTCGACATAAACGTTGTGGGAGGCGGAAATCACGATGCCGGCGCAGGCGTAGAGCGTGCGGGTGAGGTATGCAATGGCCGGCGTGGGCATGGGGCCGAGCAGCAGTACATTGGCGCCGGCCGCGGCCAAGCCGGCCTCCAGGGCCGATTCAAACATATAGCCGGAGATGCGCGTGTCCTTGCCGATCACCACCGAGCGCTTTTCGCCCTTGGCCAGGACCGTGCCCGCGGCGCGCCCCAGGCGCAGCATGAAGTCTGCGGTGATGGGCGGTTCGCCAACCCGGCCCCTGACCCCATCGGTTCCAAAGTATTTTTTCGTCATGTGGTGATTTTAAACCCAGAAAGCAACCGGCGCTGCAAGGAAATCAGGCCAGGGCCTGCCACACTTTCAGACCATCCAGTGTGGCCTGCACATCATGCACCCGCAGTATCGAGGCACCGGATTGTGCCGCCAGTACCGCGGCCACAACAGAGGCATGCACCCTTGCTTCCACTGGCTGGCCGGTGATGGCTCCCAACATGGATTTGCGGGACACCCCCACCAGCAACGGGAAGCCCAGGGCAGCCAGCGCGGGAATGGCGTGGAACAGCTCAATATTGTGCTGCAGGGTCTTGCCGAAGCCAAAGCCCGGGTCCAGCACGATGTCACGCTGCCGGAAGCCCCGCTGCACCAGGGCATCGGCCCGCTCCAGCAGGAAATCCCGTACTTCCTTCACCACATCATCATAGTGTGGCTGGTGCTGCATGCTGCGTGGCTCACCCTGCATGTGCATCAGGCACACCGGCACGCCGAGGCTGAGCACAGCTTCCATCGCGCCTTCAGCGCGCAGGGCATTCACGTCGTTGATCATGCCGGCTCCTGCGGAAACCCCTGCCAGCATCACTTCCGGCTTGCTGGTATCCACCGACACCGGCACATCCACTTCCGCGCGCAATCGCTCGACAACGTGCACCACGCGGTCCAGCTCTTCGGCAATGCTTACGGCCGCGGCACCCGGGCGGGTCGACTCGCCACCGACGTCAATGATGTCGGCGCCGGCATTCACCATGTCCACGGCGTGACGCAGGGCCTCGTCGCCGGATGGCCATTCTCCGCCATCCGAAAAGGAGTCCGGTGTGACGTTCAGGATCCCCATCAACAACGGCCGGTCGGTGGGCAGGACATGGCCTGATACCTGGAGAATTTTCACGGCGGGATAACTCCGGGAATCCGGCGGCCAGCCCTGTTCCATCGAACAGGGCTGGCCTGGAATAATTCAGCCGGTTTGCTCGGCAGGACCGCCAATCGGGGCTTGGCCTTCCCGGTCATTCGAGTCAGGCTTGCTGTCGCCCGAGGAAGAACTTTCAGACCACCCCTCGGGAGGATCAGGCTCCTTGCCCTGCATGATCTGGTCGATCTGCTTGCCATCGATGGTCTCATACTTCATCAGCGAGTCCGCCATCAGGTGCAGTTCGCGGTTGTGCTCGGTAAGCAGGCGTGTGGCCGTGTCATGCGCGGCATCGATGATGCGCCGCACTTCCAGGTCGATCACACGTGCAGTGTCGTCAGACATCTGCTTGTGCTGGGTAACGGAACGGCCGAGGAAAACCTCGCCTTCATCCTCGGTGTAGACCAGCGGCCCGAGTTTTTCGGTCAGGCCCCAACGGGTCACCATGTTGCGGGCGATGGAAGTGGCGCGCTCGATATCGTTGGACGCACCAGTGGTGACATTGTCCGCGCCAAAAACCAGCTCTTCCGCCACCCGGCCGCCAAACAGGCTGGCCAGCTGGCTTTCCAGCTGGATGCGCGAGACGCTGTATTTGTCCTGTTCAGGCAGGAACATGGTCACGCCCAGCGCCCGGCCTCGGGGAATGATGCTGACCTTGTAAACAGGATCGTGTTCCGGCACCAGGCGCCCGACAATGGCGTGTCCGGCTTCGTGATAGGCAGTGAGCTTTTTCTCTTTCTCGGTCATCACCATGGAGCGCCGCTCGGTGCCCATCATGATCTTGTCCTTGGCCTTGTCGAGATGTTCCATGGTCACGGTCTTGGCGTTTTCGCGCGCGGCAAACAGCGCTGCCTCGTTCACCAGGTTGGCCAGGTCCGCGCCGGAAAATCCGGGCGTACCACGGGCAATGACCTTGGCATCCACCTTGTCGCCAATGGGAACCTTGCGCATGTGCACTTTGAGAATGGCTTCACGGCCGCGAATATCCGGCAGAGGCACCACCACCTGGCGGTCAAACCGGCCGGGGCGCAGCAAGGCCGGATCCAGCACGTCCGGGCGGTTGGTGGCGGCAATCACAATCACGCCTTCACCGCCTTCAAAACCGTCCATCTCGACCAGCAACTGGTTAAGCGTCTGCTCCCGTTCATCGTGCCCGCCGCCCAGGCCGGCGCCACGGTGGCGGCCAACGGCATCGATTTCGTCAATGAAGATGATGCAGGGGGCGTGTTTCTTGGCCTGCTCAAACATGTCGCGCACGCGTGAAGCACCGACGCCCACGAACATTTCCACGAAATCGGAGCCCGAGATTGAAAAGAACGGCACTTTGGCTTCGCCGGCGATGGCCTTGGCCAGCAGGGTTTTACCCGTGCCGGGCGACCCCACCATCAGCACACCACGTGGAATGTGACCGCCCAGTTTCTGGAATTTGCCGGGGTTACGCAGGAACTCGACCAGTTCCACCACTTCTTCCTTGGCTTCCTCAACGCCGGCGACATCGGCGAAAGTGACCTTGACCTGGTCTTCACCCTGCAGCTTGGCGCGGCTCTTGCCGAATGACATCGCGCCGCGGCCCGCGCCGCCGCCCTGCATCTGCCGCATGAAGTATACCCATACACCAATCAACAGCAGGATCGGCGCGACACCCAGGATCAGGTCCACCAGGATGGAGCGTTCGGCCGGCGGCTCGGCGGTGATTTCGACCTTGTTTTCAACCAGGTCGTCAACCAGCTTCGGATCGGGTGGGCCAAACGTGCGGAATTCACTGCCATCCGCGCCCTTACCGGTCACGAGATTGCCGCTGAGGCTGCTTTCAATGTGCACCTGGCTGATCAGCCCATTGCGCACATTGCTCAGGAATTCGGAATAGGACAGGTTTTGGGGTTGCTGCCCCACGCTGGCATAGTGATTGAAAATCGACACCAGCACGACTGCGATGATCGCCCAGGTGAGTAAATTTTTTGCCAAGTCGTTCAATGCACTTACCTCATATGCCTGCCATCGTGGCGGCGCTTCGTATCCCTGCCGGTTGCAGGGTTTCCCAAATACCTGATCAACTACAATTTACTTGACCTTACCGCCAGGGGCCAGCCCGGTTTTCAATCCGGTCGCAACCAGGTACACCTCGCGGCTGCGCGGCCGGGAGGCATCGGGTTTGCGCACCAACACTTTGTCAAACCAGTTGCGGGTCTCGCGCACAAAATCATCAAAGCCTTCGCCCTGGAATATCTTGACCACAAAACTGCCTTTCGGTTTCAAATGCTCCTTGGCAAATTCAAACGCCAATTCAACCAGATACATCGACCTGGCCTGGTCGGTTGCGGCCATACCGCTCATATTGGGGGCCATATCCGACAATACAAGATCGACACCGGCGCCCGCCAGTTCGGTTTCCAGCTGCGCCAGAGGTTCGACTTCGGTGAAATCACCCTGGATGAAAGTCACCCCGGGCAATGGATCCATGGGCAGGATGTCCAGCCCGATCACCCGGCCTTGCGGGCCCACCAGGCCGGCTGCCTGCTGGCTCCATCCTCCCGGCGCGCAGCCCAGATCCACCACGCTCATGCCCGGCCTGAGCAGCTGGTATTTGTCCCGCAGTTCCTGCAGCTTGAAAGCCGAGCGGGAGCGCCAGCCTTCTTTCTGCGCCCGCTTGACGTAGACCTCTCATCGAAGTGTTCCGCCAACCAGCGTTTGCTGCTTTTGCTTCGCGCCATTAATGTTTTTCCCTTACATGCTAGAATTCCGCGCTGATGCTCACCACCGCGGCATCGACGCCGTGCCCGTCATGAGGTGAACCGGCTGGCATAGACGCAAACCTGGCCGGCGCCCATGGCATTCACGGCCTTCGGCGCAAACACATACACCGGCACAGTTTGCCATAGCAGGATAAAAGATGGCTCTCAACTCCCAACAAAAACGCTATTTGCGAGGCCTGACCCACCCGTTGCAGCCGGTGGTTACCGTCGCCGACAAGGGTTTGAGCGATACCGTGCTGGCAGAAGTCGAAGGCGCGCTGAAACACCACGAGCTGATCAAGGTGAAAATGCGCGCGGAACGTGAAGTGCGCAAACACTGGATTGAAGAGATCACCCGGCTCTGCAAGGCTGAACCGGTCCATGTCATCGGCCAGACCGCCTGCTTCTACCGGCGCAACCCGAAAAAGCCCGTCATCGCACTGCCAGGCGGATTGACCAGCAAAGCGTCCTGATGGACCTGAGTTTCCAGGCTCCCGGCGAGCATAACTACATTCGGGCCCTCACTGCTGAGGGCATCACCATTGGCGACAACACCTACAGCCGGTCGCTGCTGCTTGCCGCAGACCAGCTGATCCCCGACTGGCCACCTCAGCGCATGGCCGATGTGGAAAAAGCGCACCTGGACGCCCTGTTTCAGCTGCAACCCGAACTGGTGTTGCTGGGCACCGGCAGCAGGCAGGAGTTTCCCGCCGGTGAATTCATGATGGAGTTTCACCGCCGGGGGGTAGGAATCGAAATCATGAGCACAGCCGCGGCATGCCGCACCTTCAATGTGTTGGTGGCGGAGTCGCGGCAGGTGCTGGCGGCCCTGTTACCGCTGGATTGAGGCCGGATTCACTCCAGCAGCGGAATTTCGGCAAAACCCTCGCGAACGGACACCTGGCGCAGCCGGGCCAGCGCAGCCATTTGTATCTGCCGAACCCTTTCACGCGTAACCCCCATCAGTTTGCCCACTTCCTCGAGTGTCCTGCGGCCATGGCCATGAAGCCCAAACCGGTGTTCCACCACTTCACGCTGCTGGGGCGAAAGCTGCTCCAGCCAGTGATCCAGCAAGCGTTCCGCCACCAGGCCGGAGTATTGCGCTTCCGGATTTCCGTTGCGGTCATCGACCAGTGAGTCCAGCATCAGCCGGTCTGAGCCCGGTGTGATCGGCTCATCGGCGGACGTGATCGGCTCATTCAGCTCGCTGAACGCCAGTACCGTTTCAGTGTCGATTTCCAGCTCCGCCGCCAGTTCTTCCGGAGTAGGCTTGCGGTTGAGTTTCTGCTCAAGTTCGCGCGACGCACGCAAGTGGGTGGTCAGTTCACGAATGACGTGGATGGGCAAACGCACGGTGCGGCCCTGGTTCATGATGGCGCGTTCCACGGATTGCCGGATCCACCAGGTAGCATAAGTGGAAAACCGGCAGCCGCGTTCGGGGTCGAATTTTTCCACCGCCCGGATCAGGCCAAGGTTACCCTCCTCAATGAGGTCGAGCAGGGGCAGGCCGCGGTTGTTATAGGCCCGGGCCACTTTCACGACCAGCCGGAGATTGGCTTCGATCATGCGCTGGCGGCTGGCCATGCAGCCTTTTTGGGACGCGCGGGCGAGACTGACTTCCTCTTCGGCCGTCAACAGCCGCGACCGGCCGATCTCGTTAAGGTACAGATAAGTGACATCAGCATGGTGCTGCTCAGTCTTGCCGCGCTTCGCCCTGGTCACCCCGCGAACACGGTCTTCCTGCGGATTTTCACCCGTACCGAAAGACACAAGCTCATCGCCGGCCTCGCACCGTGAAGCTTCTGCTGCGTCCCTGTTCCCCGAATGGGGTTCGTGCATATCCCCTCCCAGCACTCAAAGTGCGAAAGCGGTTTGGCAGAGCAGTGCCAAATGGCGGCTGCCCAAGCCGCGCAAATTGGTTGCCATCAGGTGAAACAGCCCACCTGTCGCAACACGGAATGGGCCTGGAAAGTTAGCACAGAACACCCGGACTGTCAGTAATGGGAAGTTCGGCGCCTACCCGGCCAGGCAACGAACGGCCTGGCAACGACCGTCCTGGCACCTGGCCAGAAACCCGGGCGTTGATCCCTGGGAAACCCTGATTCGTTCAGAATCTCCGCGGCACACACCCAATACTATCTTTGCGGCAAAAAGTTGAGAGGATCGCTGGGAACACCGTTGACACGGATCTCGAAATGCAGGATGGCCTGGTTGCGATCGTTGGTACCCATCTCGGCGATGGTGCTGCCCGCCGCCACCAGCTGCCCCTCGCTGACCAGCCGCTTGCGGTTGTGGGCATAGGCACTGAGCATGCGATCGCTGTGCTTGATGATGATCAGTTCGCCGTAACCGATCAGCCCGCTGCCGCTGTAAACCACCTGCCCCGGCGCTGAAGCGATGACTTTCTGCCCTGCCGTGCCACCGATGTCCAGGCCTTTACGGGTGGGGTCGTTGGCCTGGAAGCGGCTGATGATCCTTCCTTCTGTTGGCCACAGCCACCGGTCCGGATCGCCCGCCGGCACCGAATAATTTGAGCCTGCGGGTTGCTGGCTGCCCCGGTTGGCGGGAGCGGCTTCCGCCGGCTCTGGCGCGGCCGGTTCCAGGTCGGGCGGGTTTGCTGGCACTGTGCTGGTTGAGGCCGTATCCGCGGCGGGAACGGTTCCGTCATCAGGAGTGTATTCACGCGTGGTGGCGGTCCGTGGCGTTTCCAGCGTACGGGTTTGGGAGCCTGGCGCCGGCGCAGGCGCTATTTCCACGCCACTGCCGGTAATATCCCTGCTGGACTCCGGGCCGGCGGTTGCGGTTGAACCCACCCGCAACAGCTGATCCGGGTAGATGACATACGGCGCCGGAATGTCATTCCATTGCGCGATCTGGCGCCAGTCCAGGCCAAAACGAAAGGCAATGCCATACAGGCTGTCGCCTTTCCTGACTCGGTAAAAACCGTCCGGCGTGCCCTGGTAACTGCGTGCTGAACTGCGATCTTCAACCGGCGCAGGGGGAGGTCCGGCGCAGGCGCTCAACAGCAGTGCCAAAAGGCCTATGGTCCAGGCTGAACCGGCCAATCCGGGCTTTGGGAGGACTACATTCATCGATTCTTCAAATTTTCAGCGGCAGTCCGCATGGTGACCTGCCTCACATCCATTTCCAGACAATAAACCCGATCATCGCCAATGCCAAGACAGTCCAGCCTGCCAGGTCCACCCACGCGCGCAATTTCCCGGCCGCCTCGAAACCGAGCAGGCGTATGATGCCGGCTACCAGGAAGAACCGGCCCGCACGACCCAGCAATGAACCCGCCAGGAAGGGCAAAAACGGCATGCTCACGACACCGGCGCTGATGGTAAACACCTTGTAGGGTATGGGTGTAAAGCCCGCCAGCAGGATGTATGCGAACCCCCAGGTTTCAAACGATTCTACTGCGGCATGAAACACGCCGGCATAATGCGACTGCAGCAGCCACCCTTCAATAGCCACAAAGGCCCATCGCCCCAGCACATAGCCAAACAAACCTCCCGCTACCGATGTCAGGGTGGTCAGCGTGGCAAACCACCAGGCCCTGGCAGGTTTCGCCAGGCACATCGGGGCCAGCATCACATCCGGCGGCAGCGGGAAGAAACTGGACTCGGCGAAACTCAGCACGCCCAGGATGGCCGGCGCCCGGGGATGGCCCGACCACGCCAGAACCCGGTCATAAAGGCTGCGCCAGGGATGAAAGCCCTTCAAGCCAGACCACTCAACAAGGGAACAAACACCACCGCACCCAAATCCTGCTCCTCGAAACCCTCTTCCAGCCTGCGTATCGACAACAGGCGCTGCACACCGTTCCGCTCCACCGGAATCACCAGCAGACCGCCCACTTTCAGCTGTTCCAGCAGGCTTTCGGGAACGGCGCCGGCACCCGCTGTGACAATGATCCCGTCAAACGGCGCCTGGCTGGGCCAGCCTTCGTTGCCGTCCTGGTGTCGCGTGTAGATATTGTGCAGCCGCAAGTGATGGAAACGGCGTTTGGCTGCTTTCATCAGCTCCTCGATGCGTTCCACCGTGAAAACCTGGGCCACCAGGCAGGCCAGGACCGCCGCCTGGTAACCCGAGCCCGTGCCCACTTCCAGGACTTTTTCCGGACTGCCGCCGTCCAGCAGGACTTCGGTCATCCGGGCGACGATGTAAGGCTGTGAAATCGTCTGGCTCTGGCCGATGGGCAATGCGGTGTCTTCATAAGCGCGGCTGGACAGGGCTTCGTCGACAAATTCGTGTCGCGGTATCACCGCCAATGCCTGGAGCACGCGCTCATCCCTGATGCCACTGTCACGCAACCTGCGAACCAGGCGGTCACGGGTGGCCTGGGAAGTCATGCCCGTTCCGGTAAGGGCTGATTTGATTTTCGCCAACCGGCTCAACGCGGTGCGCCCATCGAGGCGGTCCAGTCGATTTCCGCCACCCAACCCGCCACCTGCTCCAGGGCCTGGTAGCGGGTGAGGTCGACGTGAATGGGCGTAATCGATACGTAGCCGCGACGGACGGCATCGAAATCCGTACCCGGGCCAGCATCCTGTTCGGCACCGGCCGGACCGATCCAGTACATGGGAATTCCCCGCGGGTCGGTCAGCTTTACGGTGGGTTCAGCACGGTGACGATGGCCCAGGCGCGTAACTTCAAAGCCCTTGATGTCGCTCCAGGGGCGGTCCGGCACATTGATGTTCAGGATGGTGTCTGCGGGCAGAGGGTCGCTCACCAGCCGCTGCACCACCAGGCTCACCGCCTGGGCGGCCGTGTCGTAAAACCGCGGCTTGTCTTCAAATGCCAGTGACACCGCTATGGCGGGCAAGCCAAGGAAGCGCCCTTCCATGGCAGCGGCAACAGTACCCGAGTAAATGACATCATCGCCAAGATTGGCACCGGAATTGATACCGGACACAACGATGTCCGGATCTTCATCCAGCAAGCCCGTCAGGGCGATGTGCACGCAATCGCTGGGCGTCCCGGTGACGCGAAATGTCCGTTCCTCGATTTCCCTGATACGGACAGGGGAGTCCAGCGTCAGTGAATTGCTGGCCCCGCTGCGGTTGATGTGGGGGGCGACAACGGTAACTTCTCCAAGGCGCTTCATCCAGTTGGCAAGCACTTGAATTCCACGGGCATCAATCCCATCGTCATTACTGATCAAAAAATGCATATCATGGTTCACTACTGATTGCTGGGCTGGTTGCTGGGCACCGTATACCAGGCGCCTGTGAGGTTCCGGGTAACCATGCTTTCCGGACCGATTCCGGGGCTGCTCCCTTGCCGGGTTCAGGTCATGGATGACAAACGATGCCCAAGTGGTGCCTGCCGGTTCTTCGCCGGAGGCGTATTGTACTACGGCACCGGGCCGCTGATGGGCCCTGAAGGAAATGTTGTGAGCAAAACCAGCAAGCTTGATGCCGATCATTTCCGGGCCGCCATGAAGGATGTGCGTGCAATCAAGGACGACGAGCGTCATCATGAACCGCGGCCCGTGGCTTTGCCGCTCCGTCCTCGACGCGCCGACCCACCCGATATTCCGCCTGCAGCGCCCGGCGGCCATCTCGCCGCCGCAGTGGCCGATGCCTGCAAAGAGAATCGCCCGCTGGCGAGGAAAGACGTGTCACCCAAAGCCCTGCGGGCCCTGGGCCAGCGACAGAACCCGGTGGCGGATTCCTTTGACCTGCACGGGATGAATGAAAAGCAGGCCAGGGCCGCCCTGGAACGATTTCTTGCAGAGAGCCTGCGCGACGGGCTCAGCTGCGTTCGAGTTGTACATGGCAAAGGCTTGCGATCGCCGGGCCCTGCGGTGTTGCGCCTGATGAGCTGGCAGCTGCTGTGGCGACACCCGGAGGTGTTGGCGCTGAAGCCTTGCGCACCGCGGGATGGAGGCAGCGGCGCCGTGCTCGTCATGCTCGCCCGAACATTGGAAGACCCCGCATGACCGGTCTGTTGCTGCTCGTACTGGGCAGCGTCATTGGCATGTCCTGGTGGCAGTTGTTGCAGGGCCGCGAGCGCGCCCGGGCGGTGGCGGCAGCCGCCTGCCGCGAACACGGGCTGGTTTTGATGGACGACACGGTGGTTTTTGACACTGCCAGCTTCCGTCCTGCCGGAATGCGCACCTGGTTTGCCCTGGTGTACCGGTTTGAATTCGCCTACCGGGGAATATTGCACAAGGGCGGAAAAGTGCTGGTCTCACCGGGAATGGCCGCCACCGTGCTGATTCACACTCCAAACGGCGACCTGATTGAAGAGTATTGAAACACGGCGTAGCCGCGCAGTGCGCGGCTACCGACCAACCGGAAAATTCGGAGCTACTTGACCAGCTTCAGGTGCGAGCGCTTCGGCCCGCCGGAATCGCCATCGGGTGAGGAATCGGGAGGATGGTCGTTGTCCTCCTGCGAAAACATCATGCCCTGGCCGTTTTCCTTGGCATAGATGGCCAGAACCGCTTCCACCGGAACGCGTACTTCATGCCGTCGTCCGGAAAAACGCGCGCTGAAGGTGAGCCAGTCATTGGCCATCGAGAGGTCGCGCACGGCAGCGTGATCGATATTCAGGATTACCTTGCCTTTCTGTACCGCCTGCTCCGGCACCTCCACGCCACCGGCGGAAGCATCCACCAGGATATGCGGGGTCATCTTGTTATCGCTGATCCATTCGAACAGGGCACGCAACAGGTAAGGCCGGTTGGATGACATGTCTTCATTCATGGCGCGATCAAACGTCGGCTGGGCCCTGCTCAGGCCAGGTTCAGCAGAAGGTCGCGTTCCGCCTGCGTCAGGCTGGCTTTGAAGGACAAACGGGAAAATATCCGCTGCGCATAGGCCTCGACCGCAGCGCCGGGCTTGCCCAGCTTGATGCCGTAATACGGTAACCGCCACAACAACGGCGCCATCGTGCAGTCAACCAGCGAGAGTTCGGGGCTGAGAATGTAATCCGCCATTTTGAACAAGTCATTGCCGGCAATGATGCTCTCGCGCAATTGCTTGCGGGGCTTTTCACCTTTTTTCCCGCTGCTCGCCTCCACTTCGTGTGCAAGCGTGTACCAATCCCGCAGGATGCGGAAATGCACCAGGCGCAGCTGGGCGCGCGAAACGGGATCAACCGGCATCAACGGCGGATGCGGGTAACGTTCATCCAGGTAATCATTGATCACCGATGCG
>CBFGWJ010000029.1:0-11864 GCA_965652335.1 uncultured Gammaproteobacteria bacterium
GGCAAAAAATGTAGCCCGGTCATGATCGATTTCGTTCAGCGCCCGCACTACGCGCGTGGCGGCGCCTTTGACAAAATCCTCAGCAAAGGGGTCCACCGATACATCCTGGTCCAGCCGCGCCACCACATCGCTTTGCATGCGGATTTTTTCCAGCGGGTAATTCTCCACCGCAGCCACCGCGGACCGCGCCTGGCCGGCCGATTTCAGCGGCAGATCCAGCCCCGCTGGGCTGCCATGAGCAAGGAAAGAAATGAAATCCAGTGGCCGCGCCACGGCCACCGGCTGCATGGCCAGGCGGGCGGCGAATTCGCGTTGCGCAACCTCGACGGATTGCCGCCATGCGGAACCGACCAGGGGCTCACTGGACAGCAGCAGTCCGAGAGTGGGTGGGCTCAGCCAGTGATTGCTGTGCAGTACGAACAGGGGGGTGACCAGGTCGCCAAAGGTCAACGGCGGTGCATCCATCATCCGGCGGGCGTCCGGAAAGGAATAGGTGGCAAAATCGATGGTGAGAACCGCCGGGACTGACTCGGTGGCCAGCAGGGGTTTGCTGGTGAGCTGCCCTTGCTCATCCTGGTAGACCAGGTGGGGTGACAGCAGAACCGAGTTTTCCGGCAGTACGGCTTGCAGTTCACGGTAAAGCGACATGGCAAAGTAATTGGATTTGGCAATCAGCGCCTCGGCAATCCGGTCGCTCGTGCCGTCCGTCTCTTTCACCTCACCGCCGATGGGGTGAGCAGCAAAAGCATCGAAATAGGCCACTTCCGCATCACGGTCCACCATGGCCGGATAGCGGATGATGACATTGGCATCGGCTTGTGAAAGGCCCCCGTCCCGCAATTCCAGGTCAGGCTGCGGCTGGTACACCGACTGCTTCAACCCGCGCGCGGTGCTGGCGCAGCCATTTAGCCCGATTAACGCCAGGCACAGTGCGACCCACAGGACGATCTGCCTGAACAGGCGCGGGTGTTGCCGATGCAAAAAGATCAGTGATCGCGGTTTTGAAAAAATGCCGTACACGGAATCTTCGCCATGAACACCGGAAAGCCCCGGATGCGGACCATTTTAGCAGGCCCTGTTCCGGGCGATGTAGGAAATCCCCTCGCAGGCGGCGCGCAAGCGCCGGTCAAATGATGTCGGGGCTGGCGACCCTCCTGCAATCCATGTGCGTAGGAGGCGCTTTAGCGCCGAATCTGCCCCCGTCGGGGCTTGCGCCCCTCCTGCCATCGCGGCTGTAGGAGGCGCTTTAGCGCCGAATCTGCACCTGTCGGGGCTTGCGCCCCTCCTCCGGGACAGGCATTCAGGGGTAGTTGATTGCCTGCCATTGACGTTCATCCGCCCCGCCCGATTCCACTCCCCGGTTGAAGCTGCGGATTCGCGGTACCTTGCCCGCTTCCGTGACGCGCACCGGGCCGTCCGGCTTTCCGGACCTGAATTCACCCTCCAGCAGTTGCGGCGCGATGCTGCCTCCCGCGGGCAGGATCATGGCACCTTTTCCGTGCGGCAGCCCGGCATTTGCCTCGCCGTAATATTCAATCAACTGGCCATTGCCCAGCTCGGCAACACCGTAGCCCAACCCATCGGCCTTGCCGCTACGGCACTCGCCTCGCCAGACACCCTCGCCTGCGGCAGCGGGATGCATAAAGGCGCATTGCGCATAACCCCGGTCAGGAATGGCCCGGGCAGTCTCACCATAGAGTGCGGTAACCTGGGATTCAAATTCGCCATAGCTGCGGGCAAAAATGTCCTTTTCAGACAGCACCACCTCGCTCTGCACCGTGATATAGCGCTGCAGGTCGGGCGCCATTTGCGACATGAAGCTTTCACCGATCGAATAGCTCTGCATGCGCGCTTCGCGGTTGTTGTTCAGCGCCAGGATCGAGGAAAAACCCAGGGTAGCGGCTGCGCCTGCCCAGGGAATGGCGCTGGAAACGCCCGAGGCCAGGCCGGAAGTGGCGTAAGCGGCGCCCGCCGCTGTCACCACGGTCAGCGCTGTGGTCAGGTTTTGCAGCTTGGCCAACTGGCGGCGCTTTTCCAGCACGCCGAATTCGGCCGCGATCAGGGAGCGGATTGACTTGCCGAAATCACCATAATAGGTGCCGCGGTACATGCGTTCCGATTGGGCGGTAAGGAATTTCAGTTCCGCATCGATCACGGCTTCCGCAAGTCGCAAGCGCGTGCGGTATTCCTCACTGTCCGCCTGCGCCAGCATGGCGATGGCCAACTCGGGATCAAACCGCTGGTAGGCGCGGTATCGGGACATGAACGTCGCACGCTGCAGGTCCAGCAGCCGTAACTCCGCCAACACACGCTGGGCCGCGGTACGCACGAAACTCTCCGCAAACGGGTCTTTCAATCCCGAGTCATCAAGGCCCGCCACCAGCGCGGAATCCATCTGGATTTTTTCCAGCGCGTAATTCACCACCGCTGCCTGTTGCGGGTCATTGCCACCAGCGCTCTTGAGCGGGATGCTCAATGACGACGCATCGCGCGATTCCAGGAACCAGATGAAATCAAGCGGCCGGTTGAAGCGGTCGGCATAACCGGCCAGATAAGCCTCGGCCTGCTTTTGTGCCTGCAGGGCGGACAGGCGCCAGGAACTTTGCAGCATGTCCTCACTGGCCAGCAGCATGCCCAGTGTAGGCGGCCTCACCCAGCTGTCACCCTGGATCACGAACATCGGAGTAACCACATCGCCGACGGTGATGGGTGGTGAATCCATCAGCTGCGAGGCATCAGGAAACGTGTAAATGTTGAAATCGATGACCAGGGCGCTGGGCACTTCCTCGCTGGCCAGCAACGGACGGCTGGAAGCGCCAGTTTCGCCGCGATAGATCAGGTGCGGCGAGAGCAGTACCTTGTTGGCCGGCAGCAATTCGCGCAACTCGGCATACAGCGACATGGCGTAGTAACTGGACTTGGCAATCACCGAACGCGCCAGGTGACGGGTGTCCTTGCGGTGCTGGTGGGTGATGGAAACCTCGCCGCCAATCGACTGGTCCACATAGGCGCGATAATAGGATTCCTCAGCCTCTTCCAGTACCACCGCCGGATAACGGATCACCACCAGAGCGCCGGGCAAATCCGCCAATGTGACAGACTGTGACACCGGGCCGGAAGCCATGCTGGACTTGCGCACGCCCTTGGCCGTACCGGCACAGGCGTTGAGCAACAGGCACAGCATCCCCAAAGCGCCAATAGCCCAGCCACGCCTGGTGAGGCGTGGCCTGGACAACAAACCGGAAGGCAATTTGGACAAGCGCGCGAACATTCTTCGAATCCACTGGCAGCCCGGACGGCCGGGCCGGTGAAAGCATACCAAAACAGGCTTGCCGGAATTTGGAATAAGTGAGGAGACTTGGCAGCATTTCGTCCTAAAAGACGGGTCAAAAGCAGGTACAATCGCCCTTTCGTTTTTTTGCCCTGAACACGATCATCGAACCCATCCCTGATTGAAGGAAAGACCGTTTACCATGCTGGATCATCTCAAAGCGCTGCCGCCCGACCCCATCCTTGGCATCCTCGCCGCCTACAAGCAGGACCCGAACCCGAAGAAAATCGATCTCGGAATCGGCGTATACCGCGATGAAACCGGCGAAACCCCCATGCTGCTGTCCGTTATCCATGCCGAAAAGGAGATGATCGAGCGGCAGACCAGCAAAACCTACCTCGGGCCACCGGGAGTAACCGGCTTCAACTCGGGCATCACCCGCATCCTGTTTGGTGCGCAACTGGCCGAATCCGCTGCCGACCGGATCCGCACCGTGCAGACTCCGGGAGGAACCGGAGCCCTGCGCGTGGCAGGCGACCTGCTGCAGGCGGCCAATCCGGGTTCGACAGTGTGGATGAGTGATCCTACCTGGGCCAATCACACCGCCATTTTTCCCGCCAGCGGCCTGAAAATCGCCAGCTATCCCTATTTTGATGCCGCCACCAGCAGCCTGAGATTTGCTGACATGATCACGGCGCTGGAAAAACTTGGTCCGGACGACACCGTGCTGTTCCATGCCTGCTGCCACAATCCCTGCGGCGTCAGCCCCAGCCCGGAGCAATGGGAGCAGATCACCGACCTGGCTGCCGAACGCGGCTTCATGCCGCTGGTGGACATGGCCTACCAGGGCTTTGAACGAAGCCTGGAAGAGGACAACCTGGCGGTGCGGCTGTTCACCCAAAAGTGCCCGGAACTGATCGTTGCCAGTTCCTGCTCGAAGAACTTCGCGGTCTACCGCGATCGAGTCGGGGCGCTGTCCTTTGTGACGCGAAGCGCCGCGCAGTCAGACGCCGTCGAGAGCGTGGTCCATTCGCTGACTCGCAAGAATTACTCGATGCCACCCGCCCATGGCCCGGCAGTGATCGACATCATCCTGCACACCCCGGAACTGGAGTCGATGTGGCGTGATGAGGTGAAAGCCATGCGCGACCGCATCAACGGCCTGCGTACCGAACTGGTGGTGCGGATTGCCGCCCAGGGCATCAGGCGCGACTTCTCTTTCCTCGAACGCCAGACGGGAATGTTTTCCTTCATGGGATTGAGTGTCGAAGAAGTACAGGCGCTGCGCGAACGGTTCTCAATTTATACGGTGAACTCCGCACGTGTGAACATCGCCTCGCTCAACCAGGGGAACATGGACTATTTCGTACAATCCCTGGCGGCTGTGCTCGGCGAAAGCTGATTCCGCCGTCAGGTCGACGGTTCACCCGCCAGGCGGTCCCGTTGCGCGACCGCCTGGCTCCAGATGTGCTGAAATTCACTGCTGCCGGAAAGTACGACCAGCAAGTCCCCGGGTTTGGCCGCATCCAGCGCTGATTGAATGGCACTGCCCGGATCCACTTCCAGCTGCACCGACTCCTTGGGCACTCCGGCAGCCTGCAGGAAGCTGCCGGCCAGGCGGGGAATTTCTTCCGGGCCACGGCCGCGAAGCCCGCGATAGCGGCGGCAGATGAAGTAATCGAAATGCTTCGCCAGGTAGGTGCAGGCCCGCTGAATGTCGCTGTCGAGGCGGTCTCCCGCAAATGCCAGGCACAGCATTTTCCGGCCTTTGACAGGCATCTGGTCCACGAAATCGCACAACACACGAAAACCATCGATGTTGTGGGCGTAATCCATGATGAACCGGAACGGCAGGCCGTCCAGCAGGTTCAGGCGCCCCGGTGATGAGGCAAAATCGGTGTGGAACTTACGCAGGGTCGCGGCGATGACGGTCGGTTCAATTCCCAGCAGGTAAGTGGCCAGCGCTGCGTGCATGGCATTGTCGGTATTGTGCCGGGCCATGCCATTGAAGCTGGCGGGCAAGTCCTTTTCCGGCACCAGCGGCAGTCTTTTCTCGCCCTCGTACAGCACCAGCCAATTTTCACCGTGCTGCTGCTCCAGCACGCACACGGCTCCCGGCCGGTCGAGTTGCGCGCGCAGCTCATCGGCATTGCCGAGCAGGGAAACCAGGCCAAGGCGCTGTGCCGGACAGCTATGCATCATGGCCAGGCTGTGATGATTGTCGGCGTTGAGCACGATGGCCTTGCGCGCACGCTTTACCGCCAACAGCTTGGCATCGGCCAGGTGTTCCTCGTTGTAAAGGTTGAGCCGCCCCAGGTGATCCTCGGTGACATTGCAGCAAACCGCTACATCGCTGTGCTGATAGGCAAAGCCCGTGCCGATGATCGTTCCGAGGTATTCCTCAAGTACGGCGAGCTGCACTTCAGCCTTGTCCAGCAGGCGGAACTGGCGGCCACTGCCCAGGCGCTCATTCCACGGCACCAGTTCGCCGTTGATGTAATTGGCGCCGGTGCAGGCCATGCCCGTTCCCAGCCCGGATTCGCGCGCGATGGCCTCGATCATGCGGCAGGTGGTGGTTTTGCCGTTGGTGCCGGTCACCGTGACGATGGGAATACGGAATTCAGCGGCATCGGGCACCAGCCGATCCATGAAAGCGCCGGCCGCGGCAGCCAGCAGTTCCGGATTGTCTCGAAACAGCTCGTCCAGCCGCGGAGCGATGTCAAAGTCCACAAATACGCCACCAGATTCACGCAAGTCCTGGCCCACATCGACAGCATGCAACCTGAGCAGGAGCAGGTCATTGCCCAGGCTGGCTGCGATCCGCACCGCCATTTGCTGCGTGCCCGGATGGATCCGCGCCGAGTCCGCAACCCGCCCCTCGCACAGCAATGCCAGCACTTCACGTCCCAGCAGCAGGACCCGCCACTCCCTGCCCGCTTGTGGACCGGTACCCGCCACCGGCAACTGCAATGCCGCCAGGTGCCGGCGGCGCGTGGTTGAATCGCGCAACAACGGCATCAGCCGGGCGCTGCGGCTGATGCAGATACTGCCGTCCAGGACCAGGTGCCGGGCACCATGGCCGAGCTTGAGCAGGCTGTTATCGCGTATGCGGAAGTCCCCTTTGACCCCTTCGTAAGGCGCACGGTCCAGCTTGACGCAGGGAATATCCCTGGCCCTGGCGGCAGCGATGAAGGCTTCCGTGTCAGCCGGCAGTACCAGCGGTTGCGCCAGCGCCATGAAGCCTTCATAGCCAGCCTGCAGGCCATCCACGTGCGTGTCCAGGGGCTCGGGTGGCTGCAATGCCGGCAACAGGTCGGCCAATGTCCGCCAGGCCAGGTTCGAAGCAGCGGCGGCTACCGAATCATGTTCGTATTCAAACCAGACCCAGCAGCCCTTCTGCTGCAGGTCGGGCAGCACGCCCAGTTCGCTCACGCGGTGACCCGCGGCTCGCTGTAACTCAATGACGAGTCGAACATAGAGCCCAAACAGCCATTGTTGGGGAACGCTGTCATCCCAGCCATAGTTCACCAACAATGGCGAAGCATTCGCCCGCCAGGCTCGAAACTGTCGCAGCAGGCCGGACAACAGCTGTTGTCCATGCGCCCGCACCGCACCACACTCAGTGTTATCGAGAAGCAGTTGCTGCTCGAACACCGTTCGTTCCGAACGACGTCCGGGCCCCAGCAACCAAAGCTTTTCCCTGGCTTCCATAGGCTGGACATTGTACGTGCAATGCAGGCCGGCCGGTCAATGCCGGCCACGCTCAAGCATCTGGATTGCGGTATTGACTACTTGATGTAGCCCAGCTTTTCCAGGGTAATGAGGATGCGGTGCGCGGCGAGGTCCGGCGTCAACTCGGTGGTATTGAGCACGATCTCGGCATTTTCCGGCTCCTCATAAGGATCATCGATGCCGGTAAAGCCTTTCAGCAGACCGGCACGCGCCTTGGCGTACAGTCCCTTGCGGTCACGTTGCTCACAGACTTCGATGGGTGTGGCCACATAGGTTTCAATGAAGCCACCCAGCGGGCTGATCATTTGCCGTACTTCCCGCCGCGTGGCGGCGTAGGGCGCAATCGGCGCGCAGATGGCAATGCCACCGTTCTTGGTGATCTCGCTGGCCACGTATCCGATGCGGCGAATGTTCAGGTCACGGTGTTCCTTGGAGAAGTTCAGCTCACTGGAGAGGTGCTTGCGCACCACGTCGCCATCCAGCAGGGTGACCGGCCGTGAACCATTCTCCAGCAACTTGACCAGCAGGGCATTGGCGATGGTGGACTTGCCGGAACCCGACAGGCCGGTAAAGAACACCGTGAAGCCCTGTTCATGCCGCGGCGGATGCGCCCTGCGCAGTTCGGCCACCACTTTGGGATAGGAGAACCACTCGGGAATGTCCAGGCCTTCCTCCAGGCGGCGGCGGAATTCGGTACCGGACAGGCTCAGCACGGTGTCGCCTGGCTGGACTTCGTCTTCCGCCAGGTACTCGGCGCGGTTTTCCACGTACACCATGTTCCGGAAATCCACCATGGCGATATCCAGCTCTTCTTCGTGCCTGCGAAAGAGCTCCTGCGCATCGTAGGGACCATAGAACGGCTGGCCCCGGCTGTCATTGCCGGGGCCGGCGTGGTCACGGCCGACAATGAAATGGGTGCATCCGTAATTTTTGCGGATGATGGCGTGCCAGATGGCTTCCCGCGGACCGGCCATGCGCATGGCGAGGTTCAGCAGGCTGAGTTGCGTGGTCTGTTCCGGGTACTGCTCCAAAACATGTTCGTAGCAGCGCACGCGGGTGAAATGGTCGATGTCACCCGGCTTGGTCATTCCCACCACCGGGTGGATCAGCAGGTTGGCCTCGGCCTCGCGGGCGGCGCGAAAGGTCAGTTCCTGGTGTGCACGGTGCAGCGGGTTGCGGGTCTGGAACGCCACGATGCGCCGCCAGCCCATCTTGCGGAAGCGGCCACGCAGTTCAGAGGGCGTGTCACGCAGCAATTTGAAATCGTAATAGGTGGGTGGCTCAACGCCCTCGATCCTGCCACCCAGGTAAACCGGGTTGGCGGTATTCATCAGGTAATGCACGCCGGGGTGATGCTGGTCCGTCGTGCCGAACACCTGCCGGGCTTCAAATTCCTTGTCCGCCCTCCAGATATCGCTGATCTCCATTACCGCCAGCAAAACACCTTCTGGGTCACGCAGGGCGATGCGGCTGCCGGTTTCCAGGTTTTCGACGAACGCTTCGGTGACATCCAGGTTGATGGGAATGGGCCATAAAACGCCGCTGGTCAGGCGCATATGCTGGCAAACCGACTCATGATCGGCTTTGCCCAGAAAGCCTTCCAGCGGCGAGAAGGCGCCATTCATCAACAGGTCGAGGTCGCAAACCTGCCTTTGGGTCAGGTCCCAGGAAGGATAGTGCCTGGCCGCTTCCCTGGCCGCATCAGCCTGGCTCTCGATCAGGAAAAGTTCTTTCAACTGGCCGCCGTGCGGCTCCTTGTATGCACCCATGCGGTCTGCTCCCGCTGCCGGAACTGGCCCAGATTCTATCGGGCCATGAGCCTAAATCAACTGGAATTTCAATACCATATAAACCACAAGCTATGGCTTTATAAGCAGGGGAAATATACGCTGGCTCAATCCTGCAGTGAGATGTCGACCATCAGTTCGTTGGCCAGCTTTTCCAGCTCCGCCTGCAGCAATCCGCGATCCAGCCCTTGCGGGAACAACAGCCGCGCTCGCGCTCTGAACAGCATCTCCCCGGACATGGAGGCACTTTCGCAGCTGCTGTCGAGTTCCAGCACATTGACTCCATGGCGGCTCAGGATGGCGGTGATGTCACGGACGATTCCTGGCCGGTCCTGGCCAACCAGCTCCAGCACAAACTGCCTTGAATCACCCGCTGCCGCAGCGGCCTGGCTGCGGTGCACCGTGACCTGCATACCCTCGCTTTCAAGCAGTTGCAGGTCCCTGATCAGCGCTTCGCTTCGATCCTGTGGAACACTCGCCAGCAGGATGCCGGCGAACTTTCCCGCCAACGACAGCATGCTGCTTTCGGTCCAGTTACCGCCATGCTGCTCCAGCAGGTGAGAAAGGCGCGCAACGACCCCGGGGCGGTCATCGCAGATGACAGTCAATACCAGGGATTCAAACGGAGTTTTGGAGTTCATAGGAATATTCCACGTAACATCAGGTAAAACAGCGCTGCCAACAGTCCGCCAGCCGGCAGTGTAATCAGCCACGAAGTTGCAATGCCACCGATGACACGCAAGTCGATGGCGCCGATTCCGCGTGCCATTCCCACGCCGATTACCGCTCCAACGGCAATGTGCGTGGTTGAAACCGGCAAGCCGGTACGCGAAGCCAGCACCACCGTTGCTGCTGCCGCCAGCGTAGCGCAAAAGCCGCGGCTGGGGGTGAGCTCGGTGATACCCGACCCTATCGTCTGCATGACACGGTAGCCCATGGTTGCCAGGCCGATCACTATGCCCGCCCCACCCAGCACCAGGATCCACAACGGCAATGCAGACTCACGCGCTATCACGCCGCCGGAACTGATGATGCCGACCACCGCTGCCATGGGGCCGATACCATTCGCCACATCGTTTGAACCATGCGCAAATGCCATGGCACAGGCGGTGAAGATCATCATCGGGGCAAACACTTTCTCCACGCTGGAAAAATGAAAATCACGGTCTGCGGCCACGTCCAGGGTGATTTTGCGGATCATGTTCCAGCCAACCAATGCCAGGATGCCGCCAAAACCCAGGGCTGCCAGGAAGCTGTTGCTGACCGAAAGCTCGATATTGAGATGGCTCAGGCCCTTGAAGAGGGTGACCAGGGAAATGAAAAAGCCAACCAGGAAGACATACACCGGGCCCCACCGCCTGGCGCTTTCAAAGGGTTGCGCAGTGTCCAGGATGAGGCGCCGGATGCTGAGCATCAGCATGAAGGCGATGGCGCCTCCCAACAGAGGTGAAACCACCCAGCTGGCGGCAATCTGCGTCACCTTTGACCAGGCTACGGCCTCAGTACCAATGGCGGCCAGCGCAAAGCCGATCACCGCGCCCACGATGGAATGGGTGGTGGAAACCGGCCACCCCCGCCAACTGGCAAACATCAGCCACATGGCGGCCGCCAGCAACGCTGCCAGCATGCCCAGCACCAGCACTTCCGGTGCTCCAACCATGGCTTCCGGGTCGATGATGCCGTTGCGAATGGTATTGGTTACGTTACCCCCTGCAATCAGGGCCCCGGAAAATTCAAAGACCGCTGCGATGATGATGGCCTGCCGCACCGTGATGGCGCCGGAACCCACGGACGTTCCCATGGCGTTGGCCACGTCATTGGCACCAATGCCCCAGGACATGTAAAAGCCAAAGATTACGGCCAGAATGATCAGGATTTGGCCGTGCTGGCTCAGGAGTTCCACGGGCTCACCGGTTTGGGGCAGGAGGTTTCATGGGTCCAGGGACGCCGCTCACTGCGCAATGAGCAGCCGCACGCGATTGCCGGATTTTTCAGCAAAGTCGGCCAGATCGCCAATCCATTCGATCAGCCGGTACCACATCATCACGTCAATCGGATTCAGCCGGTCTTCCAGCTCAAAAAGGTTTTTGGCCAGAGCAGCGCCCAGGACATCCGTTTCATCCTCCATCGCATTCAGTTGAGCCAGCATCGCCTCAACCCGGCTGGCTTCGCGCCCGCGAAAGCCGGTTTCCAGCAACTCATCAAACTCCTCAATGATGAGCCCGGCCTGTTCGCAGGTGTCAACACAACGTTTAATCAGCAGGCTGAGGGCAGATTGCAGGTCAGTCGGCGGTGTCATTCGCCGTTGCAGCAGCAGCCCTGCAATATCCTGGGCCGTATCAGCGATGGAATCCTGCAGGTCCAGCAACTCCAGCAGGTCACGCCGGTCAACCGGCATGAACAGGCTTTTGGGCATGGCCTGGCGGATGGAGTTCTTGATGGTGTCGGCCTGGCCTTCGGTTGCGTTGATACGTTCGTGAACCCGATGCAGCCGCTCATGATCGCCAGCGGCCAGGGCATCGAAAAGGGGGACAACTTCCCGCGCACATTCGAGAACCGCCCGCATATGCTGCTGCAGGGCCGGGAACGGTGACTTGCCAAACAGCTTGCCGAAAGGATTTGAATGAGGCATTCAAGTCAAACCTGAGCGGCATGCACCAGCCGCATCAAACCCGTTCGATAACAATCCGCAACTTGAGCGTAAAAACAGAAACCTGGTTCAGAAAACCGGGCGACTCGCGCACGCCAACGGACAATTCCGTCTGGTGAGCGGAAATGCGGTCTTCAACACTGGGGCACGGACAGGTGAGGTCACTTTCAACAGTACCGGAATCGTTCTGGAACATGTCCACCTCGGTTGCAACCAGGATCATCCTGATCAGGATGCTCTGTTCGCCATCACCAGCAGGTAAAACCAGCGGTTCCAGGGGGCCGGGGGGATCCTGGACGAAGCCGGCGGGAAGATGATGTTTCTTGCACTTGATATGGCCTTCGCCTTTCAGGCCTTCATTGAAGACTTTCACTGCAAGATCAAACTTCCAGTCGTCGCCTATGTCCCCTTCCTGACTTTCGGA
>CBFGWJ010000030.1:0-11790 GCA_965652335.1 uncultured Gammaproteobacteria bacterium
CCACAGGTTGGGGGGAAACGCCCAGTGTGTACCACAACGCTTCAAAGTCTTCGGAGGAACTGTGAAACACTTTAAGGATTTCCGGATTGACCAACATGGCCTTCAAGCTGTCTAACTGGTGGATTTTCACGACATCCACCAACCAGGCCCGGTCGCCATCGGAAACCTGGACCAGGCCCAGTTCGGCCCGATAGGTGCGCTCGCGCACGAACTCGGTGTCAAGGCCCAGCACCTGGGCCTTGTTCCATTCCTTCGTGGCGATCTCCAGCTGCTGGTCGGTTTCGAGCAGGCAGGGGGCCTGGGCTGCCCGCAATGCGGTTTGAATTTTGTTCGAATTTGCCATTGGAAAAATTAGAAAATACCTTTCGAAAAGGTTGATGAATATTGTTTGTTAACAAGATTGTGAAGCAGGAGTTCCGCTTGTCGTAACCACTGTTCTGGGGTAAGGTGGCCACTTCACCGATTGGCAATCTGCGTGTACCGGGAATCGCCGCAGTGCGAATGTTACAGGCAAGGGACATTGCATGCACTCTGCTGTTTGGGCTACCGACGGGACAAAGATGTGCCGCTTGAGTCAGATGTCAATTCTCAAATTCCTGCTTGTTCCAACAGTGCTGGTATGGTTGTGCGCTGCTCCGAACCTGACGGCCCAGGAAGCCAACCTGGGCGACCAGCCGAATGAATCAACTGAAGTACCTGAATCGGAAGTAACGCCTGAAGCCCCAGTTGAAGATCGCCGTGTCAGGCGTCTGGGCGATGTGGTCGGGGAAAACGAGTTTGAACTGGAATTATCCGTGCCCAAGGCGCCCGGTCAGCTGGCTGCGGACATTCGCCTGCCGGATGAGAGGCAACAGCAACAACTGCAGGATTTGCTGACGCAGCTGGCCAATAACCCGGGTGATGCGGTTACCCAGCGTCGGCTCAACATCCTGCTGGACCAGGTCATCGGCGAAACCAATGCCGCAATCGACAACAATGAACGCGCCAACGCTGAGGCCATGCTGTCCGTGGTCAATGCAGTAAACCCCGACCATCCCGGCCTGGCAAATTCAATGCAGCGGCTGGCTGATCTGGGCAAGGTCGAAGGACAGCTTGCCGCCGCCAGAAAAGCCATGCAGGAAGGGCGGCTCGACCAACCGGAAAACAACAGCGCGTGGTTTTTCTACCGCCAGGTACTCGACAGCGCACCGGAGAACATTGAAGCCCAGGAAGGCCTGATAGCAGTTCAGGAATACATTATCGCGCGAGCACTGGAGCAGGCCACGGCCCAGGATTTTGATTCTGCGGAACGCTCGCTGGAGGATGCTGAACTGGTGTGGCTGGACAGGCAGCGGGTAGACCAGGCTCGTGAGAAAGTCGAGCAGATCAAAAAGGACCGGGCGGGAGTACTGGAAGAATCCGCCGTCAAAGCCATGGATGATGGCCAGTTTGAGTCCGCCGAGCGATTCCTGATCAACCTCGTGGCCTTGGGCGGGCAGGACGAACGTGTAAATGCGCTTCGCCGGCGTCTGGAAGAAGCGCGCATGTACGGCGGCTTCAAACCCGGGCAGATCATTCGCGATCATTTCATGAAAGGCGGGATCTGGGCACCTGAATCAGTAGTGGTTCTGGCCGGCAGTTTCATGATGGGTTCAACGGAATTCGATCCGGGACGAGTTGAGAATGAGATTCCGCAACACCGGGTCACCTTTCGCCGTGGTTTTGCCATTGGCCAGCGCGAAGTGTCCGTAGGTGAGTTCCGCATATTTGTGCAACGCTCGGGGCGCCGCACCGATGCGGAGCGTTTTGGGTCTTCCACAGTGTACGACCAATACTCCGGGCGTTTGATGGAGAAGAAGGGCGTGACCTGGGAAATGGATTATGAGGGCAACCTGGCCAACCCCAATGACCCGGTGCTACATGTATCCTGGAATGATGCCAATGCGTATGTGAATTGGCTGGCACAGGGTACCGGCAAATCTTACCGGCTTCCCTCCGAAGCTGAATTTGAATATGCCCTGCGTGGCGGCGCCAGCACCAGGTATTGGTGGGGAAACGGCAGCCCTTCGCAGTTGGTGGAAAACCTGACCGGTGATGGTGACAGTTCACGTGCACGGCGTCGCTGGTCAGTGGCATTCAGTAACTATGCCGACAAGTATTGGGGTCCTGCGCCGGTGAAGAGCTTCAAGCCCAATCCTTTTGGGCTGTATGACATTGGCGGCAATGTGGCTGAATGGGTACGGGACTGCTGGCATGATTCCTATGTGCGCGCACCGCTGGACGGCAGCGCCTGGATCAATCCAGGATGCAGTGACCGCGTGATTCGGGGTGGCTATTGGGCCAGTTCACCGGAAAATACCCGAATTCCTTACCGTTTGTTTGCCAAGCCCGAATACCGCGATTCGCGCACGGGCTTTCGAATTGCCAGGGATCTTTGACGGGCACGGCGTGGTGGTGCACGCTCCCCGTATCTACTTTGTGAAACGCAGCGCATGCAATTCAAACAGGAAATAGAAATACATTATCCAACCACCGTGATGCAGCGGCAGTATCAAGGTGTGGATGAACTCAATTGCAGGCTGTTCACCTTGCTGAAATCAATGCAGGCCCGTTTTCAGGATACGGCGCAGAATGCGGTAAAAACCGGGCTTGTTTCCACCCAGGGCGGTTACCAGACCTCCTCCAACCTGAATCTTTTCCTGGTGAAGGAAGAAGTGATTGCGCTGTTTCGTGATGAAGTCGTGCTGCCGGCGGTGAAAACCTACCTTCTGGAGGTATTTGGTGACCAGGCCCGGAACCTCAATCCCTGGCCGGACGGCTGGGCCAACCTGCTGAAGGCCGGGGATTGGCAACGCCCGCATTTTCACCCGACTCAACGGAATGTTGTGTGTGGCGTTTACTATGTGCGGTTGCCCGGCAACATGCCTGAACCGGAAGGCAATATCGAATTCTTCAACCCGATACAGGTGTCGGTCAATCACGGTTTTCCATCAACGCGGCGGATAGTGCCGCAGGAAGGCAAACTCATCCTGTTCCCGCCCTGGTATATCCACTATGTCTATCCGTTCCGCAGCGAAGGCGAGCGCTGCATCGTGGCGTTTGACATTTTTGCGCAGAAACCGGCAAACGCCAGATCCTGAAGCGTTGCCCTGTGTTTGTAATTTGATGGAATCCTGATCGATCGATCAGCTTGAAAAGGGATGGTACCGAAGGTCGGACTCGAACCGACACTCTGTTTCCAGAACTGGATTTTGAGTCCAGCGCGTCTACCAGTTCCGCCACTCCGGCACATCATTCCTGTAGTGTGGTGCCGGGCAATTGCAGTAGCGGACTGCAAGAACGGCACAACAATCTCCTTCACCTGGCCATTCCCCAACAGAGCGTTGGTGCCTGGAAAGGCCGCACAGTATAGCCAGCAATGAGCGGACTCGCCAGCCCTGGAGGCGAATTCAGGCCAGATTCCGGCGCCGGCTACCGGCTGGCGAACTGCTTCTGCTCGGACTGTAGAACTTCCCTGAAATAAGCTGCTACCGCTGGCTTGAATCGCTGGTAATCCACCAGGAATGCGTCATGGCCCTGTTCGCTGGGCAACTCCACCAGGCGCGTATCAATGCCGTTTGCCGCAAAGGCCGCGGCAAGTTCGCGT
This sequence comes from uncultured Gammaproteobacteria bacterium, assembly GCA_965652335.1. GTDB lineage: Bacteria > Pseudomonadota > Gammaproteobacteria > Xanthomonadales > SZUA-36 > JAWXBM01. The sequence goes on from CBFGWJ010000030.1 coordinate 3,626, forward strand.
TGCTGGTGCAGCGGAAAAAGAATGTCGGAATCGACTCCGATTATCCGCACGGATTGCAGCCTGATTCCGGACAGCGCTGATACCAGGGACGGGTGCCCTTCCGCCATATCAAACCAGTCCATGGCGCGCGAGAGATAAACATAACTGCACGGGTCATATTGGGACACAAACTTTTTTGCCGCATTCTCCAGGTAGGACTCCACCGCGTAATTCATGCCGTAAAGCTTTGGCTTGATACGCTTTTGTTCCTGGCGACCGAAACGCTTGCGCCATTCCCGCGCGGAGCGATAGGAAATCATGCCCAGTTTGCGTGCCAGGCGCATGCCGTTTTCAGGCCGGCTCTTGTCGGTGTAGTTGCCGTCGTTCCAGTCGGGATCGGTAACCACGGCTTCACGTTGCAGCGAACGGATGGCAATACTGAAAGGCTCAGCCGAAGCCGCGGAGGAGATGCTGAGAAAATGCCGCGCGTTGCATGGAAATTGTTGCAACCATGCCAGGCCGCTCATTCCACCCATGGATGGACCCACCAGCGCACGCAGTTGGCTGATTTGCAGGTGATCCAAAACCAACTGCGCTGCCCTGGCCACATCCCAGATGGTGATTTCGGGAAAAGCCAGGCGATACGGCTTGCCGGTCCGCGGATTCAGGCTGTCTGGCCCCGTTGACCCTTTACAGCTTCCCAATGAATTGATGCAAACGACAAAATTCTCGTTCGTGTCCAGCGGGCAGCCCGGGCCTATCATTGGTTCCCACCAGCCTTCGCCAGGGTCGAGTTTGCTGGATGCGGCATGCGCGCTGGGAGAAATGCCGGTAAGTATCATTACCGCGTTCGAGCGGTCGCTGTTCAGCGTGCCCCAGGTTTCGTAAGCAAGATCGATTTGCGGCAAACTGCCTCCGCGACGAAAACGGAAAGGCTGGCTGTGGTGCAGGAATTGCGTCGCTGCCGTGCCGCCATACGCGCGCGCCAGTGCTCTGGCCCTGGACTCGGCCTGGGCATTGGATTGAGCCTTCGAGCGGGTTCCAGACTGCGTCTTGCCGGATGGCTTGGATGCTGGCCTGGATCGGGCCTTGGGCCTGGCCCCGGAAGAAGCCTGAGCTGTAGGTTTGGGCATGGAACAACGCCTGAAATCCGTAGTGGCGCACATGATAACGCGGAGGTGCTGATATTGCCGCTTTTGTGCTCCACTATTTCAACATATGCTTATTCCGACGTGAGCCCTTCCAACGACAGACCAACACCGGTCAGTTCCGCCCAATCCGCGGTTCACCACCGTTTGCCAGCGGTGGTTCAACGCCATCTCGACCATGCCTGGCGGCTAAAGCCGCACGCCCCGAGTGTGGCAGCTTTTGAGGCCTTGCGGCGCCTGCTGGAACGGGAGGTTCACCAGCCGCTGATTTTCGATTCCGGCTGCGGCACCGGCATGAGTACGCGCAAAATTGCGGCGGCGTATCCCAACAGCCGGGTGATCGGTGTTGACCAGTCGGCCCATCGCCTGGCCCGCGCGGGCGCCAGCGAATTTCCCTGCCGTGAGCGGAATATCATCTGGTTGCGTGCTGAACTGGCGACATTCTGGTTCCTTGCCGAGAAGGCCGGCTGGACGCTGTCACGGCATTACCTGCTGTACCCCAATCCCTGGCCCAAAGCATCGCAACTACGCAGGCGCTGGCATGCGCATCCGGTTTTTCCGACGCTGCTGGCCCTGGGTGGCGTGCTGGAAATGCGTTGCAACTGGCATGTTTATGCTCAGGAGTTCGCGGCCGCTCTGACGCAGGTGCGCAGGATGGACGTTACTGTCCAGGATGTGCCATGCGATGAGATCACTTCGGCTTTTGAATCAAAATACCGCGGCATCGGCATGCCGCTGTATCGGGTGCGGATCGATCTCAACCACTCGTGGCCTGTATCAGCCACCAGGGCCTGAATCAGCACCTGATCGCCCGATTACTCGACCTGCTCGCCAATCACCAGCATCACCGGCTCCGGCTGTTGGCTGTTGAACATCACGCCAGCACTTTGCCAGTCTCCCGCTGAGGCCATGGGCTCGCCACTGATCGAAATGCGCGCCTGCAACTGCAGCGCTTCAAATCCGGAAACCGGTCGCTGTGGCAGCATGCTGTCGCGATCGTTCAGCCGTAGCTCCAGCGGGAACACCGGGCTCTCGATCCGCCTGACGGCCAATGGCGGTCCGGAGTTCTGGCCCGCTTCACGGGCAATCAGGAAGAGACTGGCGCCGGCAGGCAGTTCAGCAAGGGATTTGGCTGCTTCCGGCCCCAGGTCGATGAGCACAGGTGCGCTTTGCCACGCCGCCGGCAGTTCCGTCTGCTCGCCGGTTTCGTTACCGGTACCGGTCGATTGAATGCGGTTCTCGGCCTCGGCGATTTGCGCCTCGATGGTTTGCGCCACCGGTGTGCCGGGTTCGACCAGTTGCAACAGCCTGCGCCAGTGGGCCACAGCGGTTGCATCATCGCCCTGCTGCGCTGCGGCCAGGCCCAAAAGCATCCAGCCTTTCTGCAAGCCTTCCTGCTTTGCCACGGCTCTTTCCAGTGCCTGGATCATTTCCGCCGAGAACCTGGGGTTTCCGGAAGCAAACAGCCGGGCTTCCACCAGTTCCACCTGGATAACAGGCTCGTCAGGTACCAGGCGGTCAGCGGTTTCCAGCGCTTCCACTGCCGCCGGATAATCCTTGGTCGCTTTATAGGTCCGGCCCAGCAGCACCCAGCCTTCCACATCGGCGGGGGATTCCGTCAGACGGCTACGGAGGGATTGCACCAGTTCGTCCAGGCTCGCATCGCTGCTTTCTGCCACCACGGGCATGGATTCCACTTGCATGGCGTGTGGCGAGCCCACCCAGGAGTATTGCCACAAAGCCAGTGCGGGAATCAGCGCCAGCACCAGCAGGCCCGGAACTTTCCAGCGCGAATCGGCCTGCAGCATCGGCCACAGCAGAACCAGGCCAGTAATCAACAGAATGACCAGCGAGATGACCCAGAACATCAGTAGCGCTCTTCGTCGACGGAAGATTCGTTCGTATCGGATTCTGATCCGCTTTCTTCCCCTGAGCCTGCTGCCAGGCTGTGGCGCCGCACCGACCAGACAACCACCAGGCCTCCGATCAGCAGCAATATCGCCGGCGCCAGCCACAGGGCGAGCGTATTGCCTTTAAGCGCAGGCCGGTAGAGCACGAAATCGCCGTAACGATCCACCAGGAAACTGCGGATCTCGTCATCGCTGCGTCCCGCCATCAGCATGTCGTGAATTTCCTGGCGCAGGTCCTGTGCCAGCGGTGCATCGGAATCCGCCAGGTTCTGGTTCTGGCACACCAGGCAGCGCAACTCTTCGGTCAAGGACTGGAAGCGCTGCTCCTGCTCGGCGTTGTCAAACTCCAGTGGTGCTGAAGCACAGGCAATAGCCGGAAACAGCAAAGTGGTGAGCAACAGTGCATGAATACGATACTTCAATTCAGCTCACCCCGCTCCAGCCTGGCCAGAATCTCCTGCTCGACAATCTCCGGTGTGAGCGCGCCGATCTGTTTGAACACGATTTGGCCGCGGGCATCCACCAGGAAAGTTTCCGGAGCGGCATAAACGCCAAAATCGATGGCTGTGCGGCCGTTCTGGTCTGCCAGGATCAGCGCAAACGGATTGCCAAAATGTTCCAGCCAGGACTGTGCGTCGCCGGGTTCATCACGGTAATTCAGGCCGATCACCCTGATCTTTCCGGATTTCGCCAGATCCTCGATAACCGGGTGCTCCACCCTGCAAGTCACACACCAGCTGGCCCAAACGTTCAGCAGGAACGGTTCTCCGAGCAACTCCGTATGGGTCACGAGCCGCTCCGGCTGACCCAAAACCGGCAGCGTGAATGCCGGCATGGACTTGCCGATGAGTGGCGAAGGCAGTTCGGTTTTGCGATCGGCAATCATCAGGCCGGCCCCCAGCAATACAGCCAGCAGCAGGAACAGCAAGAGGGGCAGCAATCGGGCTGTCATGCAGCCTGTTCCTTCGTGGCTGCAGCGGGCATCACCGGGGCTCGTGCGGTGGCCGCCGCCCGGTAGCGCCTGTCTGAGGCTGCCAGGAAGCCACCGAACATCATCATCAGCGCACCCAGCCAGATCAGGCGAATGAATGGCTTGTGATAAATACGCACTGCCCATGCCTTGCCCTGGTCATCCAGTGGTTCACCCAGCGAAATGTACAGGTCCCGTGTCAACCCGGGGTCGATGGCGGCTTCGGTCATCACCTGGCCCTGCCGCAGGTAACGGCGTTTCTGCGGATGCAGGACGGCAATCTCCTTGCCATCGCGCTGCACGCTGAAAACGCCGTGGTCGGCCACATAGTTGGGGCCCTGCAAAACTTCGGTGCCCCGGAATTCAAAGCTGTAACCTGCCATGTCGAAACGGTCACCCGCCGTCATTCGCAAGTGCTTTTCACTGCTGATGGCATTGGTGAGGCCTGCGCCGATGATGAACACGCCTACTCCCAGATGAGCGAGCGTCATGCCGGCAATGCTGCGGCTGGGCCAGCCATTCGACGCGGCGGACAACAGGCGCAGGTAATTCCGTATGCTGCTGAATATCACCCAGCTGCCGCCGGCGACAGCAGCAAGCCCCCAGAACCCGGTGGGCGGCAACAGCCACCAGGCCGCCGCGACGCTGATGATGGCAAAGAGCGCCGGCAATGCCAGCTCACGTGCCACACGAATGAACGAGTCTGCCTGCCAGCGTGCATTGAATCCAACCGGCAGCAGCAGCAACAGCGGAATCAACAGCCACGCAAACAGGGTGCCGAAATAGGGTGGTCCGACGGAAATCTTGCCCGCCCCCAGCGCGTCGATCAGCAGCGGATACAAAGTACCGATCAGTACCATAGCGGTCATCACGGTCAGCACAAGGTTGTTCAGCAGCAGCAGGGTTTCACGCGAAAAACCGGAGAAACGGCTGCCTCGGATCATGCCAGGGGCGCGCAGGGCGAACAGCAGCAGCGAACCACCCACTACGATGAGCAGGTAGGTCAGGATGAACACGCCGCGGGTCGGGTCGGAGGCAAATGCGTGCACCGAAGTCAGCACGCCCGAACGGACCAGGAAGGTGCCCAACAGGCTGAGTGAAAACGCGGCAATGGCGAGAATCAGGGTCCAGTTGCGGAAGGCACCACGTTTCTCGGTGACCGCCTGGGAGTGAATCAGGGCCGTGCCGGCCAGCCAGGGCATGAATGAGGCATTCTCCACCGGATCCCAGAACCACCAGCCGCCCCAGCCGAGTTCGTAATAGGCCCACCAGCTGCCGAGTGCGATACCCACGGTGAGAAATGCCCAGGCGATATGTGTCCAGGGCCGTGACCAGCGCACCCATTCACGATTCACCTGCCCGCCCAGCAGCGCTGCTACGGCGAAGGCAAAGGAAACCGAGAAGCCCACATAGCCCATATAAAGCATGGGTGGATGAATGATCAGGCCCGGGTCCTGCAGCAGCGGGTTGAGGTCCATTCCTTCAACCGCGGCGGGTACCAGTCGACCAAACGGATTTGAGGTGTAAATCACGAACAGCAGGAAACCAAAGCTGATCCAGCCCAGGATGGCCAAAACGCGGGCACGGAATTCATCCGGCAGGCGGCGGCTGAACAGGGCAACGGCGGCGGTCCATAATGCCAGTACCAGTACCCATAACAGCAGCGAACCCTCGTGCGCTCCCCAGACAGCGGAAAACCGGTATTGCATCGGCAACAGGGAGTTACTGTTGCGCGCGACGTATTCCACGGAAAAATCCTGTTGCACGAAAGCCCAGGTGAGTATGGCGAAGGCCGCACCAACCAGGCCCAACTGCAACATGGCTCCCGTTTGCCCGATCCGCATCAGGCGCGCGTCCCGCCAGTGCGCACCCAATAGCGGCAAAGTACCCATGGCCAAAGCCACCAGCAGGGCAGCCAACAGGAGGATCTGGCCCAGTTCCGTGATCATGTGAGTTCAGTAATCCTGGCCGGTGGTGCCGGACTGTTGCGTTGATGTTGCCCCGGAGTCGCTCGCGGGCTTCCTGGGGCCTGGGTGGCCGGCTTTCTCCAGTGCATCCGCCACTTCCGGAGGCATGTAATTCTCATCATGCTTGGCCAGCACTTCGGTGGCGTTGAATTGCCCGGCTTCATCCAGCTTGCCGCGGGCAATCACACCCTGCCCCTCGCGAAACAGGTCGGGCAGGATGCCTTCGTAACTCACGGGAATGCTGTGCTGGCCATCGGTGACGACAAAGCTGACCAGCAGGCCACCGGGGTCCCGTTCGGTGCTGCCCACTTCCACCAGTCCGCCAAGGCGGAATTGCCGGCCGGCCGGCATGTCCATCGCGGCAACTTCACTGGGACTCTGGAAGTACAGCAGGTTCTGCTGCAAGGACCAGAAGGCGATTCCTCCGGCTATGCTGACACCCGCCAGCACCAGCAGCAGGTAAATCAATCGGCGTTTACGTGACGGCGTCATTCAGTTCATGCTCCGGTGCATCTGTTCGAGCTGGGTTCTCAGGCTGCGCTTCTTGATCAATGGGCTGAGCGCAGTCCAGCCCAGGACCAGCAATCCCGCGCTGTAGGAAAGGACAATAAAAATCGTGTGATTACTCATTTGGCGTTTCCGTTCTGTACCTTGCCGGCCTGCAAGTTGCCGGTCCAGGCTTTGCGCATGTCCTGTTCGAGCAGCATCAGCCGTGCCCGGGTCAGCAGGTTGGCGAGGTAGTAGAATTTGGTGGCGGCCGCCATCATCAGCAATGGCCACACCATGCTGGGATGGATACTGCTGCCGCTGAGGCCAATGCTGCTGCCCTGGTGCAGTGTGTTCCACCATTTTACCGAATAGTGAATGATGGGCAGGTTGATAACGCCAACCAGCGCCAGCAGGCAGGCGGCGCGGGCCGCTTTGCGGGGCTCGTCATAGGCGCTGAAAAGGCCCATGACGCCCAGATAGAGAAACAGCAGTACCAGTTCCGAAGTCAGCCGCGCATCCCAGACCCAGTAGGTACCCCAGGTGGGGCGACCCCACAATGAGCCGGTTATCAAGGTCAGAAGGGTGAAGGCGGCGCCAATTGGGGCACTGCACATGGCCAGGATCTCCATCATGCGAATGCGCCACACCAGGGCCACGAAGCCCATGGCCGCCATCATGGCGTAGATCATCATGGACATCCAGGCGGCCGGAACATGCAGGTAAAGAATCCTGAAGCTTTCGCCCTGGAGGTAATCCGGTGGCACGCGGAACAGGGCCAGGTATAGCGCCGGCAGCGCCAGCACCGTGAAACCTGCCCATAACCAGGGAACGCATTTACCCGAAAAATCGTAAAACCACGGTGGCGAGCCCAGTTTGTGGATAAACAGCAGCAAGGCGTTCTTACGTGGTGCTCGAGCAGTCTGGTTCATAGGGTATTCGGGTCAGGACAGGCTGATTTTGAGGGCCGCAGCAGCAGCGAACGGAGCCAGGGTAAATGATGTTATCAAACCTGCGAGCAGCAGGCCCAGAAAAGGCAGGCTGGGCAGCCCATCGACCACGGCCATGATGGCAGCAGTGGCCATGATCAGCACGGGTACAAACAGTGGAAAAACCAGCAGTGCCAGCAGCTGGCCGCCCCGGCGCAGTCCAATCGTGAGGCCCACGCCGATGGCGCCAACCAGGCTCAGTATGGGCGTGCCGAGCAACAGGGTGGCCATCATCACCGGCCATGCGTCACCCGGCAGGTTCAGCCACACCGCCAGCAGGGGCGACAGCAACACCACCGGCAGGCCCGCCACCAGCCAGTGGGCAACCACCTTGGCCAGCACCAGCGCAGGCAGTGAGTACCCGCTGACCACGAATTGTTCCAGCGAGCCGTCCTCATAGTCCGACCGGAACAGGCTATCGAGTGAAACCACGGTGGACAGCAATGCGGCGATCCAGATGACACCAGGAGCGATACGTGCCAGCAGTTCAGGGCCGGGACCGATTCCGAGGGGAAACAGGCTGACCGTCACGAGGATGAATATCAGCGGAAAAAGCAGTTCGCTGCGACGGCGCATGGCCAGCAGCAGGTCGCGGCGCAGCAGGGCGAGGGCGGCTTTCATGGCCCGGGAGTCGTTGCCAACTGGAGTTTCATGCATGGCATATGGCCTGCCATCATGGCCAATTCCTGGTGTGGCATGCCGGGCCGGTGGTCACC
>CBFGWJ010000031.1:0-11710 GCA_965652335.1 uncultured Gammaproteobacteria bacterium
CCAACGCCGGGGCCACCCCCGCCATGGGGGATGCAGAAGGTTTTGTGCAGGTTGAGATGGGACACATCGGCGCCAAATTTTCCCGGCGCGGCACAGCCAACGAGGGCATTCAGGTTGGCTCCGTCCAGGTAAACCTGCCCACCGAACTGGTGTACCACATCGCAGATTTCGCGCACCTGCTCTTCAAACACACCATGGGTTGAAGGGTAGGTGATCATCAGGGCAGCCAGGCGGTCTGCGTGCTTTTCTGCCTTGCTGCGCAAGTCTTCGAGTTCCACGTTGCCGTGGCTGTCACATTTCACCACCTCGATTTTCATGCCGGCCATCGCTGCGCTGGCGGGATTGGTGCCATGGGCGGAAGAGGGAATCAGGCAGATATCACGATTCTGATCACCGCGCGAATCGTGATACATCCTGATGGCGAGCAGGCCCGCGTATTCACCCTGGGAGCCTGCATTCGGCTGCAGCGAAACCGCGTCATAGCCGGTGCAGGCCACCAACATCTCTTCCAGTTCACGCAGCAGTTGTTGGTAGCCCTGCGCCTGGTCCAGTGGCGCAAACGGATGTATGTCGCTGAACTCCGGCCAGGTCACCGGAATCATTTCCGTGGTGGCGTTCAGTTTCATGGTGCAGGAGCCCAAAGAAATCATGGCATGTGCCAGGGACAGGTCCTTGTTCTCCAGCCGTTTCAGGTACCGCAACATTTCGGTCTCAGACTGGTAGGACTGGAAAACCGGATGATTGAGGAAGTCGCTTTGCCGTTGTAGGGCGAGTGGAATCGGGCTGAAGTCTGCTGCCAACTCCTGGTCAATTTCGAGCAGGTCAATGTCCTTGTCCGGTGCAAAAGCTTTCAGCAGGTGGCCAATGTGCTCACGACTGGTTTTTTCGTTGATGCTCGCTGCCAATAAACCGGAGGACTCGAAGCGCAGGTTGATGCCAAGGTCGAGCGCGCGCTGGTAGATGGTGGCAGCCTGGCCCGTATCAAGCTGGAAACTCAGGGTATCAAACCACTCACTATTCGCCGGGATGAATCCGGCTCGCCCCAAACCATGAGCCAGCAAGCTGGCGAGGCGGTTGATGCGCTGGGCAATCTTGACGAGCCTGGGCTTGCCGTGCCAGGTCGCATACATGCCGCTGATGACTGCGAGAAGCGCCTGTGCCGTGCAAATGTTGCTGGTGGCCTTGTCACGGCGTATGTGTTGTTCACGGGTCTGCAACGCCATGCGCAGCGCCAGGCGGCCTTTACTGTCCCTGGATACGCCGATGACCCGTCCGGGCAGGGCTCGCTTGTGCTCTTCCCGGGTGGCGAAGAATGCTGCATGCGGGCCTCCATAGCCCATGGGCACACCGAAGCGCTGCGCGGAGCCGACAACCACATCGGCGTTCATTTCTCCCGGCGGCTTGAGCAGAACCAGGCTCATCAGGTCGACCGCCACGGCCACCAGCGTGCCCTGCAGCTGGGACTGGGCAATCAAATCGGTGTAATCGTACAGTTGGCCATCAACGCCGGGATATTGCAGAAGCACCCCAAAATACTCACCTTGCGTGATCAGATCCCCGGCATTCCCGATGATGCACTCAATTCCCAGGCGGGAGGCCCGGTTCCTGACCACGTCCAGGGTCTGCGGCAATACCTTTGCATCGACCAGGAAGCGGCTGGATTTGGAGCGGCGGTTAACGCGGTGCAACATGGTCATGGCTTCCGCCGCGGCAGTGGCCTCGTCCAGTAGGGAAGCATTGGCGATATCCATGCCGGTGAGGTCGATGACCATTTGCTGGAAATTCAGCAGGGCTTCCAGCCGGCCCTGGGAGATTTCCGCCTGGTAGGGTGTATAGGCGGTATACCAGCCCGGATTTTCAAGTACATTCCTCTGGATGACCGGCGGCAGGATGGTTTCGTGGTAACCCAGTCCGATCATGTTGTGCTGTATCCGGTTCATTGCCGCCATCTGGCGCAGCCGTTGCAATGTTTCCAGTTCATTGCGTGCTCTCGGCAAATCCAGCGGCTCAGTCAATTGGATGCTGGGCGGCAGAGTCGTGGCTATGAGGTGTTCCAGGGAATCCGCACCCACAACCTGCAGCATGGCCTGCACATCAGCTTCTCGTGGCCCGATGTGGCGGCTGACGAAATCACCATGATCCTCCAAGTGTCGCAACGGGGAATCCGGTATGGCGGCAGGGCGGTGTGATTGCATGGCTTAACTACTCCGGAACTGGCGGGAATCGGGGCGTATTGTATGACCTTGCGCCCGCGGCGTCAGTGGGTTCAATGTAGGAAGTTTTGCAGGTAGTGATCTGCCAGGAGGAAAACGAACAACAACATCAGGTAGATGACCGAATATCCGAATGTCTGCATCGGCAGCGCTTCTCCCTCGCTGCGGTCACCCACTTGCAACAGGCGCCAGGCATACCAGAGAAAACCCAGGTTCAGCACAGAAACCCCGGCCAGGTAAAGCAGGGTGCTCATGCCAGTGAGGTAGGGCAGCGTAGTAACCAACACCAGCAGCACGGTGTAGAAAAATATGTGCCAGCGGGTAAATTCTGCGCCATGAGTGACCGGCAGCATCGGAATGTCCACTGCGGCGTAATCCAGCTGGCGGTGAATGGCCAGTGCCCAGAAATGCGGGGGTGTCCAGACAAATATGATCAAAAACAACAAAATGGCTCCGGGATCCACCGTGCCCGTGACTGCTGTCCAGCCCAGCAGGGGCGGTGCAGCCCCTGCGGCACCGCCGATGACGATATTCTGCGGTGTGGCACGTTTCAGCCAGGTGGTATACACGATCGCGTAACCGATCAGCGAAACAAAAGTCAGCACCGCGGTAAGGAGGTTGACCCACACTACCAGCACCAGCATTGACAGGACTCCCAGGCACACCGCGAACACCAGCACCTGGTGATGGCCCAATTCTCCCTGTGGCAGTGGCCGGTTGCGGGTTCGTACCATGACCGCATCGATGCGTTGGTCCAGCAGGTGATTGATGGCAGCCGCAGAAGCGGATGCCAGGGCAATCCCGATGGTGCCCCCCAGCAATGCATGCAAAGGTGGCCAGCCGGGAGTGGCCAGGAAGATGCCCACTACCGCGGTAAAGACGATCAGCGAAACCACCTTGGGTTTGGTCAGCTCGAAGTAACGTTGGGCTTTGTGGAACATGGCGCCGGGGACAGGGGTTGTCGTCAGTAGCGCTGTGGCGAAGACCGGAACAGTAACCAGATCATCATGGCCAGCAAAAGTGCGGCGACGCCGTTGTGCATGACCGCGTTCGCCAGCGGCAGGTACAGTACGATATTGGCGATGCCAAGGCTTACCTGGGTGAGCAACAGGGCCATCAGAACTGCGCCAGCCCGTTGCAGGACGGGCGTGCGCATCAGCCGGATGGCCAATAGGCCCAGGATGATGAAAGTCACGATTGCCCAGATGCGATGGGACCAGTGAATCGCCACCCGCGCATCCAGATCCAATACGCCGCCTTCATAATCAACACCGATCTCACGCCAGACGCGAAAACCTTCAACGTAGTCAGCCTGTGGCCACCAGGATCTCTGGCAGGTTGGAAAATCCGGACAGGCCAGTGCGGAGTAATTGGCGCTGGTCCATCCCCCCAGAAAAATCTGCAGCAGCAGAACAACCATCGCACTGATGATGAACGGACGCAGCTTCCGGATGGAATGGCTGGGTGTGTAACTTCCGGTACGGTCACTCCTGAGCGCCAACCACAGGAGCAGGGCAAAAGTGGCCAGGCCGCCCAGCAGGTGAGCGGTCACAACCATCGGCAGCAATTTGAGGGTTACTGTCCACATGCCCAAAGCAGCCTGAAACAGAATAAGGGCCAGTATGCCGGCTGCCAACAAGCGCAACTGACGGTGCCGATTGTCAGGTTTCCATGCCAGGTAATTGATCAGCAATACCAGCAAAACGAGGGTACCTGCCAGGTAACGGTGCGCCATTTCCTTCCAGGCTTTATGGGTTTCTACCGGTCGATCCGGAAAATTCTGGTTGGCTGCATCCACTTCGTGTTCGTGTTCCGGCCAGGTGATGTGTCCATAGCAACCTGGCCAGTCCGGGCAGCCGAGCCCGGCGTGTGATAACCGTACGTAAGCGCCCAACACAATGACGCAAAAAGCAACCAGTACGGCGATTGAAGCGACGCGTTGCAGAGTCAAGTTCATTAACCTTCGTCCTGTTTGGACCATTTCAGAAGACGCTTAAGGTCTTTACTCATCCGGGTCTCTGAGTCGGCCGTGTCATAGGCCATCATAATGTTACCGAGCGGATCGACCAAGTAGCTGGTTATTGCGTCCGGCTGGGCCTGGCTGACCTGGTTTGCGGCCTGTAGCGACTGGAAAAGCGCGAGATCGGGGTCGGCCATCAGGACAAACTGGTCATAGACTCCCAGGTATTGTTGGGTTGATGCCTCATCCCAGGCAACCTCCCTGAGCAATACCAGCCTGATGCGCTGCTGTTCCCGGCCAGTTGCCCGATGCACCTGCCGAAGCCCAGTGGCTTTGTCCAGACAGTCCAGGCCACAGGAAGCAGGTACAGGCAACAGAATCACCCAATTTCCCGGCAAGTCCGTTGCTCCCGATGTGCCGCCGGCTGTAATGTTCGCAGTATTCCAATCCAATGGAACAGGGGGTTGGATCAACTTGCCCTGGTTCACGGTTTCGCCGGAGAGCAGGGGGATCTTTCCGGCAAACATCAGTGCTGCCAGCACCAGTGGCAATATGAAAAGGGCGAGGATGGCCAGCAGTTTCAGCCGGTTGGTTGTAATGCTCATGTTGATGTCCGGCGTAGCTGGATTGCCATGGTGAAAATCAGGACTACGGAAGCCAGCGAAAGGGCAAACCACTGAAATGCATAAGCCTGGTGTTGTGCAGGCAGGATTACGGCCGGCTGCCAGTCCCGGTCTTCAAAACCGCTGGGATCGTTCGCATCCAGTTTCAGTATTTGTGGCGCAATATCCAGCCCGGCCACCTGCGCGACTGTCTCCACGTCCAGGTAGGTCACCAGCACCGGGCCCCTCAGTTCGTGGATGCTATCTTCCTGGCCCAACTGCACTCCCCCTTCGGGAGGTAGGCTCAGCAAGCCTGAAATTACGAGTTCTTCCGCAGGCGTGGGCACCTGGGGCAGGGTTCTGCGATCCGGGTTCATGGCAACCCAACCTCGGTCCACCAGGACGGGTATGCCTTGCCTCGAGTGGAACAGGCTCAGCACGTGAACGCCTGGCTGTCCCTGCCAGATTTTGTTGTCCAGCAACAATTGCCACCCGGTTTCGTAGTGACCCAACAGCCGAACGCGGGCAAAGCCCGTGCTTTCTTTCACGGCTTGTTCCAGCGGCATTTCCCGGGCCTGCTCAAACTGTTCCAACAGCTGCTGTTTTTCCGCTTTGCGCTGCAGTTGCCAGTTGCCCAGGCCGGCAAAAATGATGGCCAGTGACAACAGGATCAGCAGGCTGGCAATGTTCAGCTTCACAATCATCGATTCAAATCATTGCCGATTCGCTATATATTGAAGTCACTTCAATCGGCTCAGAGGTCATCATGCTGATCAAGTTCATCATAGTACTGTTTCTACTCACGATCCTGTACAGCCTGGCATCCTCATTCTTCTTCCTGGTCAGGGACAAGGGTGAAGGCGATCGAACGGTGCGGCGATTGACCTGGCGAATCGGACTCTCATTGCTGCTCTTTGTGCTGCTGTGGGGGGCGCACAGCATGGGCTGGATTCAGCCCAACAGCGGGCCGGTCACCGCAAAAGTCCAGGCTGACAAACCGAACTGAGCGGTGTGCCGGTTCCAGCCCGGGCAGGCGATTGACCCGGGCAGGAAATGGGCACGGGTGTTGGCCGTCCCCGGATTCGACGGTCAGAACACGTAGACAAATATGAACAGGCCCAGCCAAACCACGTCGACGAAGTGCCAGTACCAGGCAACTGCTTCAAACCCGAAATGATTCCTGGGAGTGAAGTGGCCACGGGCACAGCGGATGGCAATCACCAGCAGCATGATCGCGCCCAGGGTTACATGCACTCCGTGGAACCCGGTGAGCATGAAGAAGGTTGATCCGTAAATTCCGGAACCCAGGGTCAGCCCCAGCTCCTGGTAGGCTTCCTTGTATTCCTCAACCTGGAAGAATACGAATATGAAGCCCAGCAAAACGGTTGCAGCCAGCCAGGCAACCAGAGGCGTGCGCAGGTTTTTCTTCAATGCATGATGCGCCATGGTGACCGTCACGCCTGATGTCAGCAGGATCATGGTATTCAGGAAGGGCACGCCAAAAGCCGGAATCGTGCCAAAGGGCCCGCCCAATTCAGCCGGGCCGGCGGTAGGCCAGACATTCTGGTAGCCCTGCCACAGCATTTCATTGGTATAGGCACCGGTGCCTTCACCCCCCAGCCAGGGCACGGAAAGTACGCGGGCATAGAACAATGCGCCGAAGAAGCAGGCGAAAAACATGACCTCGGAAAAAATGAACCACATCATTCCCATGCGGAAAGAGGTATCAACCTGGTCGTTGTAAAGACCGCCTTCACTTTCGCGAATCACTTCGCCAAACCAACCGAACAGCATGTAAATCAATACCGCTGCTCCGGCGGTGAAGGTCCATGGCGCGGTGCTTGAACCATTCATCCAGAAGGCGGCGCTGGCCAGCAATAGAATCATGCCGATTGACCCGATAATGGGCCAACGGGTTTTGTGTGGAACGTAATAGGAGTCTTCAGCGTGGTCGACCATGTTCATTTCTCTTCTGCGGGAGCGTTTGTGGAAGCCAGCGCCAGGGCTGAACTTTCCGCATTTTCATCTCGATAAAACGTATAGGACAGCGTGATCTCCTTGATGCTTTCGGGCAGATCAGGCTGGACAAAAAAGTACACCGGCATTTCGCGGCTCTCGTTGCCGGTAAGCAGTTGTTCTGTAAAACAGAAGCATTCGGTTTTTACAAAATACAGACTGGCTTCGGGTGGCACCACGTTGAACGTGGCATGCCCGACCATGTCCTGGCTGGTGGGATTCATGGCCAGATAACGTGTTTCAGAAAGCTCACCCAGGGTCACCGTGCTGGTTTTTTCCATGGGCTCGAACTGCCAGGGCAGGCCGGAATGCGTAGTTGCCAGGAAACGGATCTGCACTTGCCGGTCGGAAACCTGCTGGCCATCGGCGTTTTCGGCCACGTTCACACTGCGGCCGCCCAACCCGGTGATATCACAGAACACACCGTACAGCGGCACCATGGCGTAGCCGAAGCCGAACATGGCCACGGCCAGCAAGGCCAGCCGTGTTACCAGCCGCCGGTTGGGGCGTGGTTTCGAAGAATTGTCGGTAACCTGATTCATAAGGCAAACATGCAGCCGGCGGCAATCAACCGCCGAGTACTCCCGTGAGAATGAAGGCAATGAATATGGCCAACGCAACCACAGCCAGAATCCAGGCAGTGGTGACTGCCCGGGCTCTGCGCTGCGAAATCTCCTGGTGCGAATGGTTCATCGGGTTGACAGATCAGTGCGCATACTCGTCTGCATGCGCTACCGTGCTGCTGTTGATCGGCGGCGGCGTATTGAACGAGTGGTACGGAGGGGGCGAGGACAGTATCCACTCCAGGCCACGAGCACCTTCCCAGACCCGACCGGTCGCCTTCTGCTTGCTCTTGTAAACACAGTGAATGATCACGCCGACAAAGATCAGCTGGGAAGCACCAAAAATAAAGCCGCCGATCGACGAAATCATGTTGAAGTCAGCAAACTGCACGGAGTAGTCCGGAATGCGTCGCGGCATGCCGGCCAGACCGAGGTAGTGCTGCGGGAAGAACAGGATGTTGACTGAAATTACCGACAGCCAGAAGTGGATCTTGCCCCAACGCTCGGAATACATGTGGCCGGACCACTTGGGCAGCCAGTAGTAGGTGCCTGCCATCAACGCAAACACGGCACCCGGCACCAGCACGTAGTGGAAATGCGCCACCACGAAATAGGTGTCGTGGTACTGCAGGTCCACCGAGGCGATGGCCAGCATCAGGCCGGACAGACCGCCAATCGTGAACAGCACCACGAAGCCAATGGCGAACAGCATGGGTGTCTCGAACGTCATCGAGCCCTTCCACATGGTGCTGACCCAGTTGAACACCTTCACCCCCGTGGGCACCGCAATCAGCATGGTGGCGTACATGAAGAACAGCTCGCCTGAAAGCGGCATGCCCACGGTGAACATGTGATGGGCCCAGACGATGAACGAAAGAAAAGCAATGGATGCCGTCGCATACACCATGGCCGCATAACCGAACAGCGGCTTGCGGGCAAAAGTCGGGATGATCTCGGAAACCACGCCAAAGGCGGGCAGGATCATGATGTAAACCTCGGGATGCCCGAAGAACCAGAAAATGTGCTGGAACATCACCGGGTCACCGCCGCCGGCGGCGTTGAAGAAGCTGGTGCCGAAAAAGTGGTCGGTCAGCAGCATGGTAACCGCACCCGCCAGCACCGGCATCACAGCAATCAGCAGGAAGGCCGTGATCAGCCAGGTCCAGACGAACATCGGCATACGCAGCAGGGTCATGCCAGGGGCACGCATGTTCAGGATGGTGGCGATAACGTTGATGGAACCCATGATGGAAGAGATACCCATCATGTGTACCGCGAAAACCACAAAGGCAAAGCTGTCGCCGGTCTGCAGGCTCAAGGGCGGATACAGCGTCCAGCCTGCTGCCGGGCCTCCGGAGTCCATAAACAGCGTGCTCAGCAGCATGACGAATGCAAACGGCAGGATCCAGAACGACCAGTTGTTCATGCGCGGCAGCGCCATGTCAGGCGCGCCAATCATCATCGGAATCATCCAGTTGGCGAAGCCCACCCAGGCCGGCATGACTGCGCCAAAGACCATGATCAAGGCGTGCATGGTGGTCATCTGGTTGAAGAAATCGGGCTCAACCAGCTGCAGGCCCGGCATGAACAGCTCGGCGCGAATGACCATCGCCATGCTGCCGCCGATCAGGAACATCAACAGCGAAAATACCAGGTACAGCGTACCGATATCCTTGTGGTTGGTGGTGAACAGCCAGCGGTCCAGAAAGCTGGTGGGTTTGTGATCATGATGGTCATCATGATCATGGGCGTGACCGTGGTCATGAGCGTGGTCAATGGCCTGGGCTTGTGTGGTCATTTCGATCTTTCCCGTTACAGATTTGCTGACAATTGACCGTTCTTGATACGGGCAATGGTTTGTGGCTGAACAACCGCTTTGTCTTCGTCACCGAAAGTGTTGCGGGTGTAGGTCAAAGCCGCGGCGATGTCGCTTGCGGAGAGCATATGTCCCCAGGCCTGCATGGCGGTGCCCGCCCGGCCGTTCATCACAACGTTGATTTGCTCGTCGACCGGCCCGTTAATGACTGTGCTGCCCACAAGAGCCGGAAAGGCTGGAGCGAGGCCCGAACCGTCATTCTGGTGACAGGCCGCGCACTGGGTTGAGTAAACGCTTTCGCCATGCTCCATCAGCTCCGCCAGGCTCCACAGACGCTGCTCGTCGGCGGCCTGGCTGACGGTCTGCCGTTTCATGTCAGCCACCCAGGCCTGGTAATCGGCCTTGGATTTCGCTTCCAGCACGATGGGCATGAAGCCATGGTCTTTTCCGCACAGCTCGGCGCACTGGCCGCGATAGACACCGGGTTCGGAAATTTCCGTCCAGGCTTCGTTGATGTAACCGGGCACCGCATCCCGTTTCCAGCCCAGCGCAGGTACCCACCAGGAATGAATCACGTCATCGGCAGTAATCAGGAACTTGATCTTGGTATCCACTGGAAGAACCACACGGTTATCGACATCCAGCAGGTAGTTCTCCACGCTGGCGGGATCCGTGCCTGAGTCCAGCATGCGGGTTGCGTTGGAGGCGCTGTCCAGCGAACTGATCAAAGAAATCTCGTCTTCCAGGTACTCGTATTTCCAACGCCACTGGAACCCGGTGATCTTGACGGTGATTTCGGTTTCCGGATAAACCTCCATATGGATCAACGCGGAAGTAGCCGGAACGGCCATACCCACCAGGATCAGAACCGGAATAATGGACCAGATGATTTCAGCCTTGGTGCTGTGAGAGAACTTGGCAGCCTCGTATCCGCGGGATTTGCGGTGCAATACGATGGACAGGAACATGGCGCTGAATACCAGAATGCCGATTACTACACAGATCCACAGCGTGATCATGTGCAGGTCATAGTTCATCACGGACTGGGCAGTAACCCCCCGCGGCATGTTGATTTCGTTTCCGCTGTAACCCGGCGCCACCAGCAACAGCCAGAAAGCGGCGCTGACGGCTGCAAGTACCGCCAGTCCAACTATGATTGTATTCTGCTTTTTCATCGAAATTTCAGGCCTCAGATTCTATCGGTTCGGGCATCAAGCCCCTGCATGGTCGTTGCTGTGACCGCCTTTCAAGCGCTGTGGTTCGAAGCCCTCGAGCGGCTTTTTGTCAGGCGAATGAAAGGGTTTTGTCGGCTTTCCTGTTGATCAAGACATTTGCCGGCAATCCGGGCCGCCCACGCTGCTTTGTTCAAGCCCATCAAGTTGCGTGAGTGTCCCGGCCAGGCTCCAGCCTTTAAACGCGTAATTGTATCGTCCCTGGCAAGTCAGGGGCAAGGTATGTAATCGTCCAACAGCCGGTTTAATTGCCACAAGCCGGAAGTTAAACTTGCCATCTCGCAGCCGGGCTCCACGCACGATGATGCAATCACGTCGAGTATTTGGCACGGTACCTTGAACGATCATGGGTTTCACCCAGGAGTATGACTTTGACCGATCCACAGGCATTTGATTTTCTGCTTGCAACTGGCCACGCAGCCAGCCATTTGCAGGAAGACATGGACCTGCACTACCACGCCGATGAAGAGCAGGTGGTGCAGCGCCTGTTGCAGGTCGCACGGCTTGACCCTGAAGCCACAGCGCGTATCAACAAGCGCGCCGCCTTCCTGGTCAGCCAGGTGCGTTCTCGCCAGTCGGAACAGGGGGTCATGGAAGCCTTCATGATGGAGTACGACCTGTCCTCCGAGGAAGGCATCGTTTTGATGTGCCTGGCTGAGGCTTTGTTGCGAATACCTGATGACGACACGGCAGAAAAGCTGATTGCCGACAAATTGGGTGATGCGGACTGGGAGTCGCACATTGGCCGCAGCTCATCCGTGCTGGTCAATGCCTCTACCTGGGGCCTGATGCTGACAGGCAAGCTGGTGGCTCTGTCCGAAACTACCAGTGCCAATTTCCGCGCGGCCCTGGCCCGGATCGTGAACCGCAGCGGCGAGCCGCTGGTCCGAACGGCGATCCGCCAGGCGATGAAGATCCTGGGTTTCCAGTACGTGATGGGGCGAACCATTGAAGAGGCCCTGAAGCGATCACAGAAAAAGGATAACCGTCAATACCGTTATTCGTTCGACATGCTGGGCGAAGCGGCCATCACCCAGGTGGATGCGGATCGTTACCTCGAGTCCTACCGCGCCGCCATCAAAGCCATCGGCAGCAGTCACCAGGAACCCGACGTGTTCGCCGCGCCCAGTATTTCGGTGAAACTTTCGGCGCTGCATCCGCGTTTCGAATTTGCGCAGCAGCAGCGGGTGATCGCGGAAATCGTGCCGCGTGTGCTGGAACTGGCAAATCTGGCCAAGGCAAATCGCATGGCTCTCACCATCGATGCCGAAGAAGCTGACCGGCTGATGTTGGCGCTGGCCGTATTCA
>CBFGWJ010000032.1:0-11619 GCA_965652335.1 uncultured Gammaproteobacteria bacterium
AACCCGGAAAACGCCCTGCTCGCGATCTCGAATCCGACCGGAGGCGCTACGCTTGGGTTGGCGGCGTCAGAACTGCTGATTTTTGATGAAGACGTCACCAGCCCCGGCATCATTATCGATGATGCCCAAATCACCGAAGGTGACTCGGGGCAGAAGCTCCTGACCTTCAACGTGCACCTGTCAGCCACCGATCATCCGGTCACCGTGGCCTACAACACGGAGCCGGGCTCCGCCATTGAAGGCGTGGACTACGAGCACGCCGAAGGCACCATCGACTTTCTGACCAGCAGCATCAAACAAACCAAGCAAGTGTCTGTGCCCATCAATGGCGACGGTGCTGTGGAGCCGGACGAAATCGTCTGGATGCGCATAACCGGCACCGACAATGGCGGCAACTGGATTGCCTATAAAACTTATGGCGCAGGTTCAATCATCAATGATGATGGCATTGCGCCGCCGGTGGAAGAAATTTTCAAGGACGGTTTTGAGAACCCGCCATAGCAGTACGCGGATCCGCCCTTCGTGGCCATGACCAGGCGTAATGCGTTGCACCTGGGGCAGGTGGTTTCTGTTCGCAATTCACCTGCAAGTCTTCTAAGCTTGATCTCGCCGGTTCCATTGTTAAGAGGAGTAAGTGACATGCGCAAGATTCGAAATGCCTTGCTGGCGGTTACCCTGTTGCTTGCTGGCAGCCCCACTGTCTTTGCCCAGTGCCTACAGGCCAATGCCGATTCGCTCAGCCCGGACTGCTCCGAGGAACTGGCCGGGTTCTCCGAGTGAGGCGCGGCGCCGGGAATAGTGGCTTGCGGGCCTGGTATGTGTTGCTGGCAGGCGCTTTGTGCGCCTGCACCCTTTCGGCACAGGCCGACAACATCGCCCTGGTGAACTGCAGTTTGTTTGATGGCGCTCGACCCGAGGTTCGGGACAATGTCACGCTGCTGGTGAATGGCCGGTTGATTGAGAGCATCAGCGACAGCGGCAGCGCAGTGCCGGCCGGCTATGCCACCATCGATTGCGAAGGCAACACCCTCGCTCCGGGCATGATCGATGTGCACACGCACCTGGAAAATCTGGGCCAGGCGCGGCGGGCGCTGGAATCGGGCGTCACCACCATCCGCTCAGCCAGCGTCCCTGCTTTTGAGGACGTGGGTTTGCGCGAACTGGTCAACAGCGGGCAGTTGCCTGGGCCCGATGTGCTGGCCGCTGGTGTTTACGTCACTCCCGATCTTGAAGACAGCATCCTGGCCGACCCGCGCCTGGCGCCGCTGTTCGGTGGCGTGCAAAGTGACGATGAATTGCGCCTGTTGGTGCAGGTGAACGCCGATCGTGGCGTGGATGTGATCAAAACCCGCGGCACCGAACGCGCCGGCCGATCTGATACCGATCCGCGGCAACAGGTGTACAACCGCCACCAGCTGGAAGTGATTGTTGATGAGGCCGGCAAGCACGACCTGCCGGTAATGGTGCATGCCCATGGTGATGAGGGCGCGCTGGCTGCCGTACAGGCCGGCGCCCGCAGCATCGAACACGGCACCTATCTTTCCACCGACACGCTCAAGTTGATGAAAGACAAAGGCACGTGGTTCGTGCCGACCTACATCACCATGCTGGAAATGCGCGAAGAGGAATACGACCACATCCAGCGGCTGCGTGGCTCGCACATGGTGGCCCGCCTGGAGCAGGCCATACGCGAGGCACACGCACTGGGCGTGCGGTTCGCCACCGGCGCGGACAACTACTACGACAACATGTCGATCAACCGCATTTCACTGGAAGTGATGTACCTGAGCCGATTTGGCTTGAGCAACTTTGAAGCCCTGCAGGCCGCCACCACGAGTTCCGCCGAACTGCTGCGGCTGCAGGACAAAACCGGCCGCATCGCCGAAGGCCTCGAAGCCGACCTGATCCTGTTACCGGCCAATCCGCTGGAGGACATCATGGCCCTGCAGGACATCCTGCTGGTGATCAGCAATGGCCGAGTGGCGCTGCAGCGGATTCCGTTCGCCAGGCCCTGATCGTTACGGTGACTTCCCGCGGGCAGATGCAGCATTCCCATCGGTAATTGCGCCTGGATGGCGCGAATTCATTTTTCTGTTTGAGTGGCGGGCTGACCGCTCATGCCGGCTCAAGGCTGATGTGACATGTTCTGCCTCTGGCCGGCCGGGGTTCTGGCGGGCCGGAAGCTTCGCACAAACGCCACCAGGCCGGACAGCGAAATGACTGCAAGCGCCAATGCCGCAAACACCGCGATTGCGCGGTAGAACACACCGCCAACCCTTACCGCATGCAGCGGGAACATCCAGTTTGCCACCCGGTCACCGCGATTGGCCCGGCTTGCGTCTTCAACCGCCAGCACCGCTGCGGACAGCCCGTTCACAAATACTGCCGAACGACCATTGGGGTGCGGTTCGCCCGGCTGGCGAAAGCGGAAATAGTGAACGGCGCTGGACGGCTTTGGCGGCGACCAGGACATCAGGGCGCCTTTCGGCAAGGCATCCTGGGCTGCCTGCAGCACGCCCGCCGATGGTGATGGAATCTCAGCTGTCGCCCGCACAACGGGCTTGACCGCGGCGCCGGCACCCGGGCTCAACACCGCGTTCAGCAAGGCTCGGGTGGCATCTCCAAACACCACGCCTGCTCCGGTCAGCCCGAACAGCACCAGCAACACGGCGGCAATCGCGCCGATATCCCGATGGAAGCGCACCAGCGCCGGTCGGCCCAGATTCCTGGGCCGCAGTGAACTCCAGCGAAACTGACGCCTCACTGCCCACCAGAGATACAGCCCGCTGAATGCAAACAGGCCCAGCAGGATGCCCAGCACGCCAACAAACACCTTGCCAGCCTGGCCCATGAGCATGTGATAGTGAATCTCGAACAGGATGCCGGTCAGTGACTGGTGCCAGCGCGATTCGGCAATCACATCTAGCGTCGTCGGCGACACCAGGGCTTCCCGGCCATCCAGGAAGACACGGTAGGCCGGTACTCCCTCAACCGGCATGCGCACCATTCGCAACTGGTCGCCATAGCGCGCACGAATGCTTCGCAATGCGTCCGCGTGTTCGGCGATACCCAGCTGCGGCAACGGCTGGTTGAGCTCAGGATACTGCCAGCGCTGCAGCTCATCCTTGTAGATCAGGGCGCCGCCTGTCACGGCCAGCAGCAGCATGAAAACCGCCGTGGCTGCACCGGTATAGCGATGCAGCAACCGCAGCCATTTCATCAGCACTTCAGAACCGGAAGTTGGCTTTGAATGCCAGGGTTCGACCACGGCCGGCATTGTAGCGATCGGCCCGGGTGTTACCCGCCTGGCTGTAGTAGGTCAGGTACTGTTCATCAAACAGGTTGGTAATACCCAGCGACAATGCGGTGGTGGGGTGCACCTGCCAGTTCGCGAGAACATCCACAGTGGTATAGCCATCGAATTCCGCTGTCACGGCGCCGGTCCTGTTGTAGAACTTGCGGTCGAAATACTCGAACGCCTGCACCCGGAACGCCCAATCGGCCCAGGGAGTGATGTCAATATACAGGTTGGCACGATCCGACCCTACATCCTGGGCACTCAGGTCAGAGTCCACCGAACCGTTGTCGTCCGAGTCATATTTGCCATCCAGCAACGCAACTCCGAGTCCGATGCTGAGCCAGTCCGTGGCTACCAGTTTACCGCTGAACTCCCAACCATCGATAACCGTCTCTTCGCGATTCACGGTAAAGATGCCATCGGCATCGGGCACCAGCCGCACGCCGAAATCGCTGGATGATTCGAACCACGCCACGCTCAGGCTGCCCCAGTCTGCCGTCCATTCACCACCGAACTCCAGGTTCTCGGTAATCAATGGCGCCAGGTCCAGGAACGAATCCACATCAGTGCCGAACTGGGTTACCCCACGCAACACGCGGCCAACGTCCGGCATTGAAAAGCCTTCCGAATAGGTTCCGTAGAAACTGAGCGGCTCCATCGGCCGCAAAACCGCGCCGAGGTTCCACAGCGTTTCATCGAAATCGGGACTGCCTCCGGAAACCTGGACTCGCTGCAGATCGGAACGGTTGCCCGCCAGGGTTTCATAATCACCGACGTCGAGCTTGGCGCTTTCATAGCGTGCGCCGCCGGTGATTTGCAGCCAGTCGGTGGCATCCCAGTCCAGTTGCACGAATGGCGCGGAGTTCTTGAACTCGGTTTCCGGCACCCAGTCACGGCCGGAGAAAATCAGGCTCTGAGAGGTCTTGTCCCGCAGGAAATCGATACCCAGGATCACCGAAAGATCAGATCCCAGCAACTGGTTATAAGCCTGGGTAAAACGCAGGCCGGTTTTTTCCGAATTGTTCTGGGATTGGTCGAAAAAGGTTCCGACCGGGGCGATCAGGGGGTCCTGGAATACACCAAACGTGCCTCCACCAAAGTTGCTGGCAAAATCCTGCCGGTAAAGTTGCGCCGAGAACCGGCCACCCAGCAGTGCCAGGTGGGCGTAGTTCAGCGTAACCGTGGTGACATCATTCTCGGCCGGTTCCCCGGGTGTTTGTCCCGGAACCGAAGTGCTGGGTGTTTTGGTGGCGCGATTCCCCGGAACCGAGATGAAATTGTTCTGCATGGCCAGGTTGAAGTTGTTCACCATCAACTGCACACGCTGGTTTTCCGTCGGCTCCCAACCGATCTTGCCAAAGAAATTCCAGGTTTCGGAATCGGCAATATCCCCCTGGGTTTCATCGATGCCAACCGGATTGCTGTCGCCGTCAAAATACAGGCCGCGCTCCTCATACGTTGCGGACGCGGTAACGTCCCAGTTGCCAATGCGCTGCCCGACGATGTAATTGGCGCGCCAGCCGAAACTGTCGGAATGGAAATCGTCATCGGTGTTGAAGCCCACTTCCGCGCGCTGCTCCAGTTCACCGCTCTGGGGTGGCCTCAGGGTGATGTAATTGATGATGCCGCCCGTGGCGCCGAGACCCTGGATCGCGTTGGCGCCATAGATGACCTCGACTTCCTCGACCACAGCCATATCGATGGTGAAGCCCGCGCGGTTGCCGTCGCGCAGCGGGTTGGTTTGAGGCACGCCGTCAATCATGAACAGCGGTTGGCGGCCACGGAAAGTCTCACCCAGCCCGGTCAGCTTTTGCCGCGAAGCGGAAAAGCTCGGCAGCAGGTTGGCCAGCAGATCGGCCGGGTTCACCGAAAGCGTGTTCTGGATCTGCACTTCTTCGGCGGGCACGAAAGTCACTTTGTTGGAAATGGCTTTTTCGCTGCGCGTCGAACGGGTGGCGCTGACGATGATTTCTTCCAGCGTGTTTTCCGCCTCAGTGGATTCGTCCGCGCTCTCCTCCGCAGCTGGTTGTGCCAAAGCCGTACCCAGCCCCAATGAGAGACAGGCCGCCAGTAGCGTTTTACCCCCCAGTTTCAGTTTTTGATGCGCGAACATACTGTGCTCCTCTTCAACGGAATATATTTCAGTTATCCAGGGAAACTCTTGCTTTTGCGGAGATCCCTTGAAAGTGGCCAGCGGCAAAACCTGGATGGCTGCATGGCGGCTGGTGCGCCTCCTGCCTTTTCACGACAGTGAATACTGCTTGAACCTGGTGTTTTCATAAGGACGTTTGGCGATCCACATATGGCCCGCCGTGGTGTCCATGACGATGGTGGCTACCGTCGAGGACGTCTTGCCGCCAGGACCCTGAACAGGTGAACGACAAACCGCCCTGGGCGCTCCATAGCGATCGGCAAATGCACGCTTGAAATCATCAACACCCAACTTGCCCAGGTTCTGCTGCAGGTGCATGCGCACCCGGCGGTCGCGGTACAGCGAATCCGCATTCGTTTCCAGGCCCAGGTCATGGACTTTGGCCCGCGCCGCGGCTGATGTGAAGTGATTGGCGTGAACCAGCAGGCCCTGTTCGGGCTGGGCCCAGAACACTTCCCGCGGCGTGGTCTCGAGATTGACGCTCTCTCCATCACGCTGGCTGAGCATGATGTTGTTGGAGAATGAACGCGGAGCATCATAGACCACCCGAATGGCCTCTCCCAGGCTCTGCGACATCAATATCCTGCGCCGAATCATCGGCACGGGAACGCCTTCCAGCCCGTAATCATTGTCGGTCTGCAGGAAGTTGCCGGTAATGGCAATGCCCGCACTGTTCATTCCGCAGCGTGCGAGGATGCCGGCCTCGACAAAAATGAGCATGGCAGGACCGGTGGCGGGCCTTGCCCTCAGCACGATGGACGAATCCGCGCACTCGTCGCGCCAATCCCAATTCTGCCCGTGCAGGAAGTGTCCGTCCGCGGTAGCCTCCGGCATCGCCAGTGCCGCTGTGCAGCCATCGACGTCGGTTTCAGCAGCCTGTGGGGCCGCCGGCTTCTGGCCATAAAGCAGCTCGGTGCGGGCATTGATCGCCACCAGGTCTTCGACCTGCAGCTCCGCACCTTCGGCCATGGCTTCGAGCTCCACCAGGAAATCCGGGTTGTAGCGCTCGATCTGCGGTTTGTACTCGCGTGACTTGCGTCGTGCTGTTTCCCAGGAAACACCCTTCTTTCCATAGGCGTTCTGGTAAATGGCGATACTGCGGTGAATATACTCGCCGGCCAACCGGCCATAGGCCCGGCCCATCTCGGCGGGAGAACCTTCCACGTCAAATAACGGGAATTCCCCAGCCGCTGCGTTCACTTCGCTATCCTTCTTACTGGTTTCAGACATGGAGAAAACAAGTCCTCTTTGGCAACGCGGTTCCTGCTGGATCCAGCGTTCGGATTATCATTTTTAAAGTTGAGTATAATACTTTGTAACCCAAGTGTATCTTGAATTGCAATAGTACATTTGAATTTTGATGCAAATTGCACCCTACGGAGTAGGCTGTCCACCCCGGCTGGGGTTATCATCCAATCCTCAGGTGGCCTTGCCGAATCCAGCCTATGAAACAATCCAGCAAATTCCACACCCAGCTTGCGAACCAGTTGCTTGAGTACATCGTGTCCGCTGAACTCGAACCGGGAAGCCATCTGCCCGAACCCGAATTATGCGACCGCTTTCACGTTTCCCGGACACCGATTCGCGGCGCATTGAAAATACTCGGCGAACAGGGTTACGTGGAACATGTACCCCGGCGCGGCTATTTCACTTCGAAAAACGGCTTCAAGCCGCCATCCAGCGAATTTCCTGAATCTGAGGAAGATAGCCTGTACCTGGAAATCGCCGAGGACCGCATCAACCAGCGGCTGCCGGCGCAGAATTCCGAAGCCGACCTGTTGCGGCGCTATCCGGTTCCCCGAGGCCTGCTGGTTCGTGTGCTGCAACGCCTGCTGCGCGAAGGACTGGCCGAAAAGCGGCCAGGCCGGGGCTGGATGTTCACACCGGTGCTGGATTCCAGGCAGATGCACGATGAAAGCTATCGCTTTCGCCTGGCCATAGAACCTCTCGCCCTGCTGGAGGAAACCTTTGAGCTGGACGAAGAGGAAGCGGCCAAATGCGCCGCCAAGCACGAGCGGATACTCAACGGACAACTGGACCAGATCACCCCGATAGAACTGTTCGAGATGAATGCTGAATTCCATGAACTGCTGGCGGCCAGTTCCGGCAACCGGTTTTTCCTCCAGGCCATACAACAGCAGAACCGATTGCGACGTTTCGTCAATTACCACTGGACATACGGTCCGCAGAGGGTGCTGGAAACCTGCCGCGAACACATGGAAGTCCTGAAAGCCATCCGCAATGGCGACATGCGATGGGCTTCATCCTTGCTGCGGCGGCATCTGGAAGTTTCCAGCAGCGTCAGTCCCTACCCCGACTCCGCGGACCAGGCGGACAGCGACATCCAGGGTTCTCCCGAGCGTGTGATATCGCTGAAGAACTGACGTGTTTGACCCGGGCACAGGATCTGCGCGGGCTGTCAGCAGGCTGGCCGTAGTCGCAGGCGATTGTACCGCCTTGCTTGACATAAAGTTTTATAGATGTTGATAATACATTCGAAGCCGGATCCCGATGTGAAAGCCACTTCGCAAACAAATGTATCAACAAAACGATGAGAACTTCTTGAAGGTGCAAATCCATCAGGCAAGGGCGTTTCCGGCCGACACCCTGCTTGCGATGATCCTGCTGTTGTTGCCCTGGGCGATGACATTTGCCGGCGAGCCACAGCCGCGAAGCGGTGAGCTGATCACCGTCGCGATCAATACGGATATCCGCGGCACCAATCCGGGCGTGAATCGCGATGCCAACACGGATTCGGTGATGCACCACATGGTCGAATCCCTGGTGGGTTATGCGGAAGACCTCACCATCAAGCCGGTGGTTGCGGAGTCTTTTGAGGTGACGGACGGGGGCAAAACCTATGTTTTCCACCTTCGCCAGGGCATCCGGTTCCACAATGGTGAACCGGTCACCTCGGAGTGGGTGAAGTGGAGCTGGCAGCGATACCTCAACCCGGCAACCCAGTGGAAGTGCACCAACTGGTTCATCGAAAGCGAAGACGACGCTTCGGGCAAATCCAGCGTCATAACCGCGATCGACACTCCCGATCCGTCCACCGTCATATTCAGGCTTGCTGAACCCAGCACCCTGTTCCTCGACCGGATGGCCAATGTGCAGTGCATTTCCGCCATCCTGCATGGCGATTCGCTCGATGCGGCAGGGAACTGGCTGCAACCCGTGGGCACGGGGCCTTACCGGCTGGGCATTTGGAAACACAGTGAGTACATCGAACTCGAACGATTTGAAAGCTACGTCCCGCGGGCCGGCAGTTTCGATGGGCTAGCCGGCCGCAAGGACACGTTCGCAAAGCGCGTCCGGTTTGTCATATCACCCGACGCTGCTTCAACCCGCTCGGCACTGCTGGCCCGGCAGCTGGATGTTTTCCACAACATCCCGTTGAGCGGGATCGAGGATTACCGCAACGCCGAAGGCATCGAAGTTGACCAGTCACCCACGCTGGGCTGGTCCGTCATGCTGCTGCAGACCCGCGACCCGCTGCTGCAGGACGTGCGGATCCGGCGTGCCATCGCCCACGCGATAGATCGCGACCTGGTGGCCAAATTCAACACTTACGGATATGCGAGCGTGAACTCATCATCCGTCCCGGTGGGTATGGCGGCACACACGCCATTGCATGACCGTTGGCACGAACCGGATGTGGAGAAAGCCAGGGCGCTGCTGAAGGAAGCCGGCTACCAGGGCCAACCCATCCGCATCCAGACCAACCGCAAGTACCAGAACATGTACGCCAACGCCGTGGTCATCCAGGCCATGCTGCATGCTGCCGGAATGAACGCCCACATTGATGTCATGGACTGGGCCAGCCAGCTGTCCAATTATTTCGCCGGCAAGTTCCAGCTTTCGGCTTTCAGTTATTCCGCCCTGGCCAACCCGGCGCTGCGCTATTACAAGCTCATCGGATCGAAGGACGTGCGCGCGGTGTACCAGTGGGAAGATCCCCGCGCTGTCGGCCTGCTGGAACAGGCCATCACCACGTTCGACGAAGGTGAGCGGCAGAAAATTTTCGACCGGTTGCACCTGCTCATGGTCGACGATGTGCCGATCATCGGCTTGTATAACGCCCACAGCGCTACCGCAACGCTGGACAGCATCGAAGGCTATCGCCCAACTCCACTGAGCCTGACGCGTCTGTGGGGCGTATGGAAATCCGACTGGCCGGTGAGCCCGTGAACAACCCTTGTCCGGATCCAGGCCAACCCGCGACGCCGGAAGTCGTGTACCCATGCTGAAATACATACTCCGCCGGTTGCTGATGACCATTCCCACCTTCCTGATCGTGGCGCTGGTGGTGTTCACGCTGATTCGAATGGTACCCGGCGACCCGGCTGCGGTGATGGTCGGCGACCTGGACGACCCTACCATTCTCGGGCAGGTACGGGAGGACCTCGGCCTGAACGAACCCTTGCCCGCCCAGTTCGCCATCTGGTTGGGCAATGTCCTGCGGGGAGAACTGGGCCAGTCGCTGATGACCGGGGAAGAGGTCAGCAAGGCCATGCTGAACCGTTTCCAGGTAACCGCGCAGATAGTTTTCTTTTCCATCGTCCTGGCCCTGCTGATTGCCATTCCGGTCGGCTTGCTGGCCGCCTGGCGGCAAAACCGCACCAGTGACATTGTCACCATGTTCCTGGTCATCCTGGCGGTGTCGGTACCCAGTTTCTGGATCGGCATTCTGCTGATCCTGTTGTTCGGCGTGGAACTGGGCTGGCTGCCGACCATCGGTTACGTTTCCATCGGCGAGAATTTTGCCGAAGGCATCAAGTACCTCATCCTGCCGGTGGCGGCGCTGCTGCTGGGCGAGATGGCGTCGCTGGCCCGCATGATGCGTTCCAGCACCATCGAGGTGCTGCGCCTGGAATACATCACGCACGCCCGCGCCAAGGGCCTTTCCGAGTCGGCTGTCTTGTGGCGGCATGCCATGCCCAATGCATTTGCGCCGGTGCTGACGGTGCTTGGACTGATGCTGGGCAGCCTGCTGGGCGGCGCGGTGGTCATCGAAACCGTGTTTACGCTGCCCGGCCTGGGACGATTCCTGGTGGACGGCATTTACGCCCGCGACTACCCGGTGGTACAGGGCACTCTGCTGCTGGTGGCCGGAATTTACGTACTGACCAACCTGGTGGTCGACCTGCTTTACCCCATATTCGACCCGCGGGTGCGCCTGTGACCTGGCTTGGCGCCCAGCTTCGGTGGATGGCCAGCCGGCCGAATGGCCTGATCGGCCTGTCCTTGCTGTCAGTGATCCTGCTGGCTGCGCTCATCGGTGCTGTGATCACGCCCTATGACCCGTTGATGCTGAGCTACGAGGACCGGCTGATGGCGCCGGGCTCCGACCACTGGCTGGGAACCGACCAGTTTGGCCGGGACATGTTCAGCCGCCTGGTTGCCGCGGCAGGAACCAGCCTGGTGGTCAGCCTGCTGACCGTGACGCTGGCCCTTTCGGGAGGAACGCTCATCGGCGCCGTCAGCGGTTACCTGGGCGGATGGACTGACCGCATTGCCATGACCGTCAACGATGCCCTGATGGCTTTTCCCGGAATCCTGCTGGCACTGGGGATCATGGCGGCGATCGGGCCGCAAAGGTATGGCGTGGTGGTCGCCCTGGGACTGGCCTATATGCCCAATGTGGTTCGCATAGTGCGGGGGGTGGTGCTTTCGGTACGGGAAAAGGAATTCGTGGAAGCCTCCCGGGCGCTCGGCAATACCGAGTGGTACACCGTGCTGTCACACGTGGTGCCCGGCTGCACCTCCGCCCTGACGGTAATCGGCACATCGATTTTCGGGGGCGCACTGCTGTCGGAAAGCGCACTGAGCTTTCTCGGCCTGGGTGTTCCACCGCCCGCCCCCACCTGGGGCGGCTTGTTGGCGGACGCCACCTTGTACATGGACTCCGCTCCGTGGCTCAGCATCTTTCCGGGCCTGGCCATTTCGCTGACTTTGCTGGCAGTCAACCTGTTTGGCGACGCCCTTCGCGACCGTTTTGACCCGAGGATGAATCGACTGTGACCGGGCCAGCCCAACCTGTTGATGTGCTGGCAATCGATGAGCTGTCGATTGCATTTGGCCGGGGTCCGGCGGCCAATGTGGTGGTGGATCGCGCCTCCCTGCAACTGCGACCGGGCGAAATCCATGGACTGGTTGGCGAATCGGG
>CBFGWJ010000033.1:0-11365 GCA_965652335.1 uncultured Gammaproteobacteria bacterium
CGACCTGCTCATGCAGGAGAAAGGCGCAGCTGAAGCAACGCAATACCTGGCGGATTCATTGAACGCCAAGCCGTCGGTGCGCGGCCTGGACCGCCTGTTCGAATTGCGCTCGGCCGGCCATTTACCGGCCGAGTCGAGCGATGACATCCTCAAGGCGGTTTCAACCCGATTGCTGGCCCGGCAGCCCAGTTACCGCTGTTCCCATTGCGGCTTCAGCGGCCAGACCCATCATTGGCAATGCCCGAGTTGCCGCCATTGGGACACCACCCAGATCATCCACGGCGTTTTGGGCGAGTAGCTTAGCCGGAAGCAACAGGGACGAACATGCAGCCAACCGGACTCTTTCTGCTGGCAGTATTCGCGGTGGGGTTGGTCTCGACCGGATTGGCAACCTGGCTGGCCAACAAGCTGGGAATGGTGGATGTGCCGGGCGACCGGCACAGCCACTCGGTGGCCACTCCTCGAGGTGGTGGCCTGGGTATCGTTCTGGCGATCATGGCGGGTACCTGCTTCAGTCCGCTGGTCATTCCTGTCTCGCCTTTCTGGTGGCATTGCCTGGCGCCGGCCTTTCTCGCCCTGGCCGTTCTTGGACTGCTGGATGACCGGTATTCGCTGGCAGTCGTCATCCGGTTACTTGTTCAGCTTGCAGCCAGCTTCTACTTGTTAGCTTGTGCCCGGCAGTCGGGATGGGTAGCAGATTCCTGGTTATGGATGGCCGCGGGATTGTTCCTGGTATGGATGACGAATCTCTACAACTTCATGGATGGAAGCAACGGCATGGCCGCGATGCAGGCGGTGTTTGCCGGACTGGTTGTTGCTGTGCTGTCTTTCCAGGCTGGCGACCTCTCCGCAGCCCTGCTGGCCGCCATCCTGGTAGCGGCGTGCGGCGGGTTCCTGCCCTGGAACCTGGGCCGGGCCAGGGTATTCATGGGAGATGTGGGAAGCATTTCCCTGGGCTTCCTGCTGGGGGCCATGCTGATTCATGGCGTGATCCAGGGCAACTTTTCCCTGGCAGTTGCCTGGATGGTCATGGTGGTTTTTATGTGTGACAGCACTTTGACCTTACTGGCAAGGGTAATACGAGGAGAGCGGTGGTATACTCCCCACAAACAACATATATACCAGCGGCTGATTGCCAAGGGTTGGTCACATGACGGGGTCATGTGGCTTTACCTGTTGATCAACATATTGCTGGTTGTTCCGGGAATTGTGGTTGCAGTCAATTTTCCGGAATGGGCAGAGATTATTGCAATATCAATAACTTCTGCGCTGGCAATAGCTTGGTTTTTGGCTATGCGAAAATTTGGAGTGCTCGCTTAAGCGGGAAAAAACAATGAACCTAACGCGCATTCTGCGGCATCCGCGGGCGGCAGTCGTTGCTCACGATCTGGTCATGGTTGCCCTGGCCTGGTTTGTAGCCGGTTGGCTGATCCTGCGCACCGGAACCATAGGCATGGTGGACTCCATGGGCCTGCTGGCCGAGTTATCCCTTGTGGTCGGTATCCAGGGCCTGGTGTTGTGGACCACCGGCCTCTACAAAGGCCTTTGGCGATTCGCAAGTTTCCCTGATTTATGGAATATAGCCCGGGCTGCGGTGTTCGGCACCGTGTTGATCATGGCAGCTCTTTCCTGGTTTTACCCGGGAGAGATCCGCAACATTCTGCCAGCGGTCCTGCTTTACCCCGGGTTACTGTTCCTGGCGCTCGGCCTGCCCAGGATGTGTTATCGCTTCTGGAAGGATTCCAACCTGCCCGACCGGGTGGCCGCTGATCACCTCAAGCGGGTGCTGGTGCTCGGTGCTGGTCGTTCCGGAGCACTGTTGGAGCGTGAACTGCGGCATCGCGGAGCCCTGAATGTCATTGGCTTCCTGGATGATGACCAGCGCCTGCGTGGAGCACAGGTTCATGGCATACCGGTTCTGGGAACCATCGATAAATTGCCACGCATTGCCCGGGAGGTCGGCGCCGACCTGGCCATTATCGCCATGCCGTCTGCCACCAATCAGCAAATGCAGCATGTGGTGGAAATCTGCGAACAGAGCAATATCGAATTCCGTACCTTGCCTACCCTGAACGACCTGGGTAACAAGGCAACCCGCATCGATGATCTCAAGCGCGTTGTGATCGATGACCTGCTGGGTCGCGAACCTGTTTCCCTGAAATGGGATGCGATCCGCGAAGGACTTTCTGGCAAGCGTGTGATGATTACCGGCGGCGGCGGTTCCATCGGTTCCGAACTGTGTCGCCAGATCGCCCGCCTGAACCCGATTGAACTCATCGTCGTCGATAACAGCGAATACGCGCTATATCGCATCGATCATGAACTGCGCAGTGATTTCCAGGACCTGGTGTTTTGCAGCGTGCTGGGCGATATCTGTGATTCCGCGACCGTTGAGAAAGTCGTGGGAGATTACCGTCCGGACATGATTTTCCATGCGGCTGCCTATAAACACCTTCCCATCCTGCAAACCCAGGTGCGCGAGGCCTTTCGCAACAACGTCCTTGGAACCATGCGCCTGGCGGAAGCAGCTGAGCGGCATGGAGTAGGCACTTTCGTCCTGATTTCCACCGACAAGGCCGTGAATCCGGCAAATATCATGGGCGCCACCAAGCGAGTGGCCGAAATGTATTGCCAGAACATGAATGCCCGGTCCAAAACGCGTTACATCACGGTCCGGTTTGGCAATGTGCTGAATTCCAATGGCAGCGTCGTGCCGCTGTTCAAGGAACAGATAGCACGGGGTGGGCCGGTGACGGTTACCCACCCTGAAATTTCGCGGTATTTCATGACCATCGCGGAAGCCAGCCAGCTGATCATGCAGGCAGCCGTTCTGGGCAGCGGTGGGGAAATTTATGTACTGGACATGGGCAAACCGGTAAAAATCACCTACCTTGCGGAACAGTTGATCCGCTTGTCAGGCAAGGTGCCGGGGCGTGACATCCAGATTGTGTACACCGGATTGCGTCCCGGAGAGAAGCTGTTCGAAGAACTGTTCCATGAGCTGGAACCGTATGAACAAACCCGTCACGAAAAAATATTCCTGGCGCATCCGCGTGAATCCAACTGGGAAAACCTGGGCGCGGATCTGCGCGAAGCGGAACTGGCTGTGCGTCGTTATGACACGCCAAAAATCCAGCAGATTCTGCTGAAACTGGTGCCTGAACTGGCAAAATCAGCCGGTGTCGGTGCGACCGAAGAGTCATCCGCCATCGTTCCCCTGCACCGCGCCCGCTGATTTGCAGGTGATGCTGTGAAGCCGGTTCGAAAAGCCGTTTTCCCTGTTGCCGGGCTTGGTACCCGGTTCCTTCCGGCAACCAAGTCGATTCCCAAGGAAATGCTGCCGGTGGTGGACAAGCCCCTGATCCAGTACGCGGTGGAAGAGGCGCTTGAAGCCGGTATCGACACGCTGATTTTCATCACCAGCCGCAAAAAACACGCCATCTCCGATCACTTTGACACGGCTTTTGAATTGCAGATGCGTTTGTCCGATTCGGGCAAGACAGACCTGCTCTCGAGGGTGACGGAAATCATTCCTGACCACGTATCGCGGGTGCATGTGACCCAGCCAGAGGCACTGGGCCTGGGCCATGCCGTGCTGTGCGCCGAATCGGTAGTGGGGGATGAGCCCTTTGCCGTGATCCTGGCTGACGACATGGTGCTGAATCGTGGGCCGGGTGCATTGGCGCAGATGGTCAGCCTTCACCGCCAAACCGGCGCGAGCATCATCGGGGTGGAGCAGATTCCGCCCGAGCTCACTCGAAGTTACGGCGTGGTGGGTGTGGATGCGAACGCCGACGGCCACCACCGGATTCACACCATCGTTGAAAAGCCGGCAGCAGCCGATGCGCCATCGAACCTGGGCGTCGTCGGGCGTTACATCCTGTCACCGCAAGTATTCCCCCTGCTGCACCGCGTTCGGGCCGGGGTTGGGGGTGAAATCCAGCTGACCGACGGTATCGCCAGCTTGCTGGCCACTGAAACGGTGTTGGCGCTACCTTTTGAAGGCAAGCGCTACGACTGTGGCAGCCGCGAGGGTTATATCCGCGCCACCATCGACCATGCACTTGAGCTGGAAGATTTGCGCGAACCCATACTGGCGCATATTCGGGAGACGCTGGGACGTTTGGAGGCAAAGTGATGCCCGGCGTCGGTCGTCGCAAGGATTGGCCTGCGGGCAGGGTGGTGTTGCTTCAGCACCATTCCGAAGTCCTGGCCGGCAACCCCTGGAATGATCCCGCCAGGCGGCAGGTACCGGTCTACTTACCACCACTTTATGAGCAGCAGTCAGAGCCATTGGTGTCCCTCTGGGACCTGGCGGCATTTACCAATTCCGGTTTGGGCCATATCGCCTGGCGTAACCATGGCGAAACCTTGCCAGAACGCCTGGATCGACTGATCGGTCAGGGAGTGATGCCACCCGCGGTGGTGGTGATGCCGGATTGTTACACCTCGCTGGGCGGCAACCAGTATGTCAATTCCGTAGGGGTTGGGAATTATGCGGATTACCTGGTGAAGGAATTGGTGCCGTTTGTCTCGGCACAATTCAATGTGGTTGACCATCCATCAGGGCGTGGGATATTCGGGAAGTCCTCCGGTGGATTCGGCGCCCTGTTTCATGCCATGCATTACCCTGAAACCTGGGGCGCGGTGGCCAGCCATGCGGGAGATGTGGACTTTGACCTGGTGTACCGACCTGAATTTCCACAGACCTGCCTGACCCTTGAACGGCATGCCGGCGATATCCGGAAATTCATTCGCGAATTCTGGGAGGCTGACAGGCCTTCCGGCCACGATTTCATGACCATGATGATCCTGGCACTGGCGGCCAGTTACGATGCGGATCCGGAAAACCCTGGGCAGATTCGCCTGCCGTTTGACCTGCGCACCTGTGAGCTGGTTGATGAGCGTTGGCAATGCTGGCTGGAATTTGATCCGCTCAACCTGGTACGCAAACATGCTGCACCCCTGCGCCAGCTCAAGGCCCTGTATCTCGATGTGGGCAGCCAGGACCAATACAACGTCCAGTTCGGCACACGCCGGCTTGTGGATGTGCTGGGCGAACTCCGGATCCCTTGCCGGTTCGAGGAGTTCCGAGGCAGCCATTCCGGTATAGACTGGCGGCTGGACCATTCCCTGCCGTACCTGGCAGGGTGCTTGAAATCCGCAGTGGATGCAGCCAGTTAAGGTTTTGAGGAAACCGTGATTTATTCAGGGTTTCCCCGAAATTGAGCAGTCGCAACCGCATTGAATCGAGGATTGAAATGATAGACATCACTCCCAGCGCGCAGGAATACTTTCAACGCCTGATCGCGCAACAGGATGAACCAGGGCTTGGCCTGCGCATTGCCGTTAATGCCCCGGGTACGCCAAACGCTGCCTGTGACCTGCAATTCTGTCCGGCAGGACAGCATGCCGAAACAGACCGGATCCTTGAGTTCAAGGGTTTCCGGCTGTTTGTCCGTGCCGACAGTGAGCCCTGGCTGGAGCTGGCCGAAATCGACTTTGAGGAAGCTCCCACCGGCGGTCAGCTGAGCATTCGTGCACCTGGAATACGCGGTCATGAACCTTCTGCCGATGCGCCGGTGCAGGTTCGCATCGACTGGCTGCTCGAGACTGAAATCAACCCCTCCCTGGCTGCGCATGGCGGCAAGGTTACGCTGACCGAAATCACTGCTGACATGCGGGCCGTACTGCGGTTTGGTGGAGGTTGCCAGGGCTGCGGAATGGCCGATGTAACCCTCAAGCAGGGCATTGAGAAAACCCTGCTGGCAAAAATTCCGGAGCTGCAGGGAGTGCTGGATGCAACCGACCATGAAAGCGGTTCAAACCCCTATTACGCTGCGGGCACCCGGGGCCGTTCGGCTGTTTGAACCCGCCAGGCCCATGAAAGCAGGGCCGATAACAGATTCAGTCACAGGCCCGATGGCAGGTTCGATCGCAGGCCCGGTGTTTCGGGTGGATTTGCTTTCAATGCTGCCTTCTTCTGGGCTGCCTGTTGGGTTGGCGCCATTGCACAGGGCCTGTTGAAACTAATTGATTGAAAGATCCCGCAATCCTTCCTGGCTGGCGAACCACGCAGACAGGTCTTCGATATCCTGGTTGCTGAGGTTGGCCGCGAAACTCGACATGATGGCATTGCTGCGGTCGCCCGAACGATAGTCGCTCAACGCTTTCACCAGGTAGCTGTAATGCTGCCCGGCCAGGTTGGGGTAATTGGGGTCAATGCTGATGCCGGTCTTGCCGTGACAGGCTTCGCAGGTCGCCGCCTTTTCCTGGCCCCTGGCAGGGTCTCCTTTGGCCAACAGCACGGCGGGTGACAGCAACAGGGCAACTGCAGCAGATGCGATGACTCGGGTTTTGATGTTGTTCATGGCCATTTATTGTTTATTCGCGATTTCGACAAAATAGGCGGCGATATCCAGAATATCCTGTTCACTGAGCGCTTCCGCCTGAGACTGCATGGTTGCGTGCTTGCGCTCGCCATCCCGATAGGCATGCAGGGCTGACACGATATATTCGTAATTCTGACCACCGAGCTTGGGCACCTTGTAGGTGGGGTAGATATTGTTGTAACCCGGTATGCCGTGGCAGCCGGTGCAGGTATAAGCCTTGATGGCGCCTGCTTCGGCATTGCCTTCAGCAGCGGCCAATGCAGCAGCAGAAGCAGCAAACTGAATGCCGGTAGCCAGCAACAGGGCAGGTATCAGGAATTTGAAGCGCATTTCGGACTCACGGTTGGAATTCAACAGGGCGCGATTATACCCGCTGAATGCCGGCAAACCAACGAGGCAATCAAGGAATTTGCTGATTGGATTGCATCATTCGGGCCCTGGTGCACCAGCACCCGAATTGGCCATACAAGCCAATTGTTGCGTGAATCCACCAGATTGCCCTTTCTGGCCCACGGACTGTGCCCGGGCTTCCGTTAATCTCCACGACATTCCGCTTCCGCCTTTTTTTGCGCAAGGATGTAACCGGGTGGCCATTTCATGCATCTATTCAACCAGGAAGGCGAGACTTTCTGGAGTGACCGTTGCCACTGGCCTGAATCTTGCATCATTGCAGTAGACGCACACCCGCACGGAATCAACCGTGTGACTTTCGGCACATAAGGGTAATCAAAGGGTGTGTTACTGTTTTACCTAAATATAACACCGAGGCAATCATGAATTTTCCAGCTAAAAATCAACCATATACCTGCAGGTTGTTATTGCTGCTGGTGGTAAGCATGGTTTCGTTACAAGCCTGCATGAACCAGGCGAACGGAAATGTTGAAGCAAGTGAAATTGATGAGGAAGGCCAGGAACTGACTGCCATCCCGGTTGAAACCGCGCAGGTCCGTACGGGCGATGTTGCGGCGTTTTATTCCGGTACAACCACCATCGAATCGGATGAACAGGCTGTGGTGGTTTCGCAGATCACCGGCGTGGTGCTGGAAATCAAAGCCGAGGAAGGCCAGTTTGTTGAAGCCGGGCAATTGCTGGTGCGGGTAGAGCCGGATCGTTACCGCCTGGAAGTGGAACGCAACCAGGCGGCACTGAAGCGCCTGGAAACCGATTACCAGCGCAAGAAGGAATTGTTTGATCGCCAGTTGGTCAGCGCCGAGGATTTTGAGCGTGTCAGCGCGGAATACGAAGCGCAGAAGGCCCAGGTGGAGCTGGCCAGGCTGGACCTCAGGTACACCGATATCCGTGCGCCGATTTCCGGTTATGTGTCAGAGCGCATGGTTCGGGCCGGCAACCTGGTGGAACTGCACCAGCCGGTATACCGCATCACCAGCTATGACCCGCTGCTGGCGGTGTTGCATGTGCCCGAACGCGAGTTGGGAATTTTGCGCAACGGCCTTGAAGTAACCGTTCGGCTGGATGCCTTTCCCGAACAGCAGTTCACCGGAGAAGTGATTCGTATCAGTCCGGTCATTGATCCGGCTACCGGCACCTTTCGGGTAACGGCACAGGTCAAAGACCCCGGAAAAATGGTGAAGCCCGGCCTGTTCGGACGGGTTGAGATCCTGCATGACCTGCGCAAGGACGTTCCGGTCATTCCACGTTCCGCGGTGATCAAGGAAGACGAGCAGACCTTCGTTTTTGTCGTAAGTGAAGACAACAACGTTAGCAGAAGGGCGATCCGTACCGGCTATGAACGAAATGGTGATGTGGAAGTGACAGCGGGTGTCGCGGCCGGTGAAACGGTTGTCACCGCAGGCAAGGGCAGCCTCAGTGATGGCAGCAAGATCGAAGTAGTGAGCCTCAACCAGGCCAATCCCCAAGCCTGATCCCGGCTGCTTCCAGCATGAATATCAAGACTCTCAAACTGGTGGAAATTGCCACCCGGCGGCATGTTGCCATCTCGATGGCAGCAGTCACGCTGGTGTTGTTTGGGCTGATCGCGCTGCAGCGGCTGCCGGTCAACCTGCTGCCCGACCTTTCCTATCCGACACTCACGGTGCGCACTGAATACCAGGGCGCGGCCCCGGAAGAAGTGGAAACCCTCCTGACGCGCCCGGTCGAGGAAGCGGTTGGCGTCGTCAAGAACGTCATCGGTGTAAAGTCAGTCTCCCGTACCGGGCAGTCTGACGTGATCCTGGAATTTGCCTGGGGCACGGATATGGATCGTGCCAGCCTGGAAGTGCGGGAAAAGCTGGAAATCATGCAATTGCCGTTGGAAGTCTCGCGGCCCATCCTGCTGCGCTTCAACCCTGCCACTGACCCGATCATGCGCTATGGCCTGGTGCTGGATGGAGGCACCGGCGGTGAGAGCGAAGTTGCGCTGAAAGTGCTGCGCCGCTATGCCGACGAGGAAATACGGAAGAAGCTGGAACCCGTTGAAGGCGTCGCTGCGGTGAAAGTCTCCGGTGGGCTGGAAGACGAAATCCAGATTGAAATAGACCAGCGCAAGATGGCGCAGCTGAACCTCTCGCTCAGCACCCTGGTCGAGCGCCTGGCCGCGGAAAATGTCAACGTATCGGCTGGCCGGCTGGAGGAGGGCACGCAGCGCTACCTGGTACGTACCATCAACCAGTTCGGCTCGGTGGAAGAGTTCGCCAACCTGATTGTGGCTACCGGCCAGGGTCGGCCGATCTACCTGCGCGACATCGCCAATGTCCATGCCGGCTACAGTGAGCGGGAAGCCATCATCCGCATCAACGGCCAGGAAGCGGTTGAGATTGCGATCTATAAAGAGGGCGATGCCAACACCGTGCAGGTTTCCGGGTCCATACGCTCCAAGGTGGATGCGCAGGCGGACCAGCTACCGGATGGCATGCGAATGGAACTGGTGGATGACCAGTCGGTATTCATCGACCGGGCAATCAGTGAGGTGGTCAGTGCCGCCGTAGTCGGCGGCCTGCTGGCTGTGCTGGTCATCTTTGTTTTCCTGCGCAACTGGTGGTTCACGCTGACCATCGGCATTTCCATACCCATTTCCATCATTGCGACTTTCTTCCTGATGGGGCAAAGCGGAATTACGCTCAACATCATGTCATTGGGCGGAATAGCACTGGCAGCAGGTTTGCTGGTCGACAATGCCATCGTGGTTCTGGAAAACATCACCCGTTACCGGCAGGCGGGCGAGGGCCTGGTCAGTGCCGCGCGCAAAGGCGCCAGTGAGGTGGGTGGAGCGGTGATTGCCTCAACCCTGACCACGATTGCGGTTTTCCTGCCACTCGCTTTTGTGCAGGGTGTGGCGGGACAGTTGTTCCGTGACCAGGCGTTGACGGTGACCTTTGCCCTGTTGATCAGCCTGTTCATCGCGATGACGCTGATACCCATGATGGCCTCGTTACGCGGCCATAATGCAAAGCTCACACCTTCTGGCAGCAGCAAGTTCGGTCACTGGTTCCAGTCGGGATATGAACGCCTGCTGGCTGCCGCCATGCACCGGCGGGCATTGACACTATCCTGTTCCGCGGCCCTGCTGGCCATCGCCGCGGTATTGCTGGGCCAGATTGGCACCGAACTCGTACCACAGATGCAACAGGGTCGCTTCAACGTCACGCTTGAAGCTGCACCGGGTACACCTCTGGAGCAAACCGATGCCATTCAGGGGTCGCTGCAGAACCTGGCGGCAGCTGATGATGCCGTAGCCCTGGTATTCGGTGTAGCAGGTTCCGGCAACCGGATTGACGCCAATCCCACGGAAAGTGGTGAAAACATCGCCCGCATGCTGATCAGCATGCAACCCTACAGTACCCAGCAGCAACAGCAGACCTTGGTTGCCCGGTTGCGCGAGCGCGCCCGCCAGGTTGCAGGGCTTGAGGCCACCTTTTCTTCGCCTGAACTGCTCAGTTTCGACAAGCCGCTGGAAGTGGAAATCCAGGGCTATGACCTCGATTCCTTGCGCCAGGTCAGTAACCAGGTACTCGCCCTGTTGCGCCAGTCAGACCGGTTTGCCGATGTGGAATCGAGTATGGAACGGGGCCATCCGGAAGTGCAGATTTTCTTCGACCAGGAGCGTGCTGCCGCCCTGGGTCTGACCGTCAAGGAAGTTTCCGACCAGGTGGTCGGCAAGATTCGCGGACGCATCGCAACCCGTTACAGTTGGCGGGACCGCAAGATCGATGTGCTGGTGCGAATTTCTGAAGAGGAGCGGCAGTCGATCAATGCCGTGCGTGACCTCATCATCAACCCCCAGAGCGAGCGCCCGGTACCGTTGTCCGCTGTGGCTGAAATCGTGGTGGGCGAAGGTCCGGCCGAAATTCGCCGCAGCGACCAGGAACGCGTGGCACTGATTGAAGCAAACCTCGCCTATGGTGACCTCGGCTCCGCCGTTGAAGAAGCCAACCGGCTGCTCGGCGAAGTGAAAATGCCCTATGGACTGTCCATGCGCGTCACCGGGCAGAGCGAGGAGATGAGTGCTTCCTTCCGTTCCTTGCTGTTTGCGCTTGGCCTGGCCATCTTCCTGGTTTACCTGGTGATGGCATCGCAGTTTGAGTCGTTGCTGCATCCCTTCGTCATCCTGTTTTCCATTCCGCTGGCAGGGATCGGCGTGGCCGTGGCCTTGTGGCTCACCGGCACCAGCCTGAGCGTGATCGTCTTCATCGGCCTGATCATGCTGGCCGGCATCGTGGTGAACAATGCCATCGTGCTGGTGGATCTCATCAACCAGCTGCGGGCGCGCGGCATGGAGCGCATGACGGCCATACGTGAAGCGGCGCACCTGCGACTGCGCCCCATCATGATGACCACGCTGACAACGTTGCTGGGCTTGTTGCCAATGGCTTTTGGCCTGGGTGAGGGTTCCGAGATGCGTACGCCGATGGCCATTACCGTGATCGGCGGGCTGCTGACGTCAACGATGCTGACTCTGCTGGTGGTTCCGGTGATGTATTCGCTGCTTGATCGCCGCAAGGATGAAGCATTCGACA
>CBFGWJ010000034.1:0-10932 GCA_965652335.1 uncultured Gammaproteobacteria bacterium
TACAGCCCCAATTATTCCAGCCAGCTGCCGCTGTGGCTGACCAATGATTACCATCCGCTGGCCCTGGGTGAAGCAGATGCCCAGGACGTGGCGGTGAGCACGGTAACTTTTGTTCCCAATTGATCCCGGCATTTTCCCTCGCCATTGAACGCGGGCGGCCATGAGCCGCCTGCGTTACAAACGTTCCGACGCGGTCAACCACCTGCAACGGCAATGCCCCCGATTGGGTGCATTCATTGCCAGCCACGGGCCCTTCGAGCTCAGGGTGGCCCGCGACGGCAGCCTGTTTGAAGCCCTGGCCAGGGCGATTGTCTACCAGCAGCTGTCCGGCAAGGCAGCCGGGACCATCCACGGCCGGTTTTGTGCGCTGTTTGCAGATCACCGTCCCCACGCGGCTGAACTCGCCAACATGAATTTTGACCAGTTGCGCGCCGTGGGCCTGTCGCGCAACAAGGTATTGGCGATTCAGGACCTGGCTGAAAAGTCACTGGCAGGAGCCTTGCCCGGGCCGCGGCAGATCGGCGCGATGAGTGACGGGCAGGTGATTGAAAAGCTGTGCGAAATACGCGGCATCGGGCCGTGGACGGCGCAGATGCTGTTGATCTTCAACCTCGGACGTCCGGATGTGATGCCGGCTGCCGACCTGGGTGTGCAGAAAGGCATACAACGCATTTACCGCATGCGCCAGCTGCCGGGTCCGGAGCAGGTTTTGCAGCGCACCCGCCATCTCGCTCCGTATCGCTCGGCCGCCAGCTGGTATTTCTGGCGCGCGGCGGACACGGCCCTGATGAGCTGAAGGGTGTCCGGATCCGGCGCGCCGCCAATCCCGGAGGGGTGTTACAGATTTGTCTGTCTCCGGCTACTCATGGCTTGAAATTGCCGTTCCGAGGGCGCATCTGACAGCTCATGAACTTGTTGGACCACTTCATGCTGCAGCAGGTGCAGCTCACCACGCTGCAGGCCGAATTGCTGCAAACGCCGGCGGAAGGCG
The DNA here is from genome assembly GCA_965652335.1 of uncultured Gammaproteobacteria bacterium. GTDB lineage: Bacteria > Pseudomonadota > Gammaproteobacteria > Xanthomonadales > SZUA-36 > JAWXBM01. Next base: position 992 of record CBFGWJ010000034.1, read on the forward strand.
CCAGCCATGATGCCCGGGTGGAACTGAACCTGGCGCCGCGTCTGGTCAAAACCGACTCAGGCGAGGAATTGCCGGCCTACCGCGTAACCGCGCGTTTGAGCTGTGAAAGCCACGCCCGCAAGAATGCGGCGAATTTCCGCGCCGTGGTGGGCGTTGAGGCCCTGTACCAGCAGACCGGCGGCACTGCCATCGATCTGGCCGATTTCATGCGCAACAACGCCAGCCTGACCCGCCAGCTGTATCCGCTGCTGCAGGCTGAAATGCGCCAGTTGCTGTTCCGGCTGGGCCTGCAGAATATCCAGTTGCCGTTTGACCTTCCCCCGCACACACAAAAGGTTTCCGGCCAGACCATCGAGTTTTCCGGGGCGGTGCACTGAAGCCAGGCCGGCCACGGGGCCGGTTTTAACAGCGGACCTTCACTGGCCGAACCAGTACCAGTGCCAGGGTTCGTAAGCGACCCCATGCCGGTTGCCCCGCGGGTAGGACAAGTGAAAACCGAATTTCCCGGCATGGCGGTTCAGCCAGGCATGTGCAGGGCTGTCCGCGAACTCTTCTTCCAATGGCTTGAAGCCCGGCGAGGTCAGGTCTACCGCCCGTCCGCTGTGATGTTCGCTGTAACCCGGCGCGGCCGATACGCGCAGGATGTCGGTCATGCGCTGGCCTTTGGCCAGCTTGTTCTGCAGCAACTGTTGCTGGTAGTCCACCGAACGGAAGGCCGATACCGGCTGGATTTCAAGTCCCGAATCTTTGGCTTCGGCCAGCATTTTCCGCAGCGCTTCGGCTGCTTTCGGCAGCATGAATTGCTCGCGTCCGAACACATCCAGCCCGATGGAAGCGAGTTCCGCCGGCTCCGGCTGCAGCCGCAGCCGGTGTGAGCAGCCGTAGTTGGCGGGAATGCCCAGGATGGCATGCATTTCACGGACTCTGCGCCCCAGGGCGGTCTGCCGCCGCGATAACGTACGTTGCCACACTCCGGGTTTGCCGGTGGGCCGCCAGGCGCCAGGCAGCGCGATGCCGCGTCCGCCATGCGGATCGGAATGCAGGCTGATGGTCGGCATTCCGAACGACACCGCGAGCCGCTCCACCGCTTCCAGCAGTGCTTCCTGTGTAGCGCTTTGCCGCGCTGCGAGCAGGCAGACGCGCATCCGCATGAGGTCCAGGCCCACGGCGCCCGTTAACGTCTGGACGGGGGCTTTGTTGCGGTAAGCCAGCAACAGGCAACCATCCGTGTGAAGTTGTGGAACTCCAGGCCGGGAACCAGCCACCACATGGTTCTCTTGCTGCTTCAGCCATTGACGGATGCCGGTGAGTTCTTCGGGACGGCTGGTTTGGATGCGTAGGGCGATCATGCTGGCACAGGGTAATCAAAATTTATGGATTGCCGGGAATTTTTCGGCCTGGGATGGTCTCATGGTACACGGAACCGGATTGATACAAGCGGGCAGTCATGCGGCATTGTCCTTGAAGCTTGAGCAACTCCGGCTCTTGTAAACAGCATGTCACGGTTGAGTGCCAGCCTGAGCGGTAACCGCCCGGCGGTTACCCCACAAAGCGGTTGCGACACGGTAACATGTCGCCATGGATATGGAAGAAACACAGATGGCCAGCGAAGCGCAGATCATCGCCCACAAATTCAACCAGGAACTGGAACAGATCCGCAGCCGGGTGCTGAAAATGGGCGGCCTGGTTGAAGAGCAGATCAGCAAGTCGGTCCAGTCCATCACCGAAGGCAAACTCGAGCTGGCCCGCGAAGTCGTCGAGAACGATTACCGCATCAATGCCATGGAAGTGGCCATCGATGAGGAGTGCACCCGTATCGTTGCCGAGCAGCATCCGGATGCTTCCGACCTGCGGCTGGTGATGGCCGTGATCAAAACCATCACCGATCTCGAACGCATCGGCGATGAAGCCAAGCGCGTGGCGCGGATGGTGGCCGAGGAACTGAATGGCGCCATCGACCTGGAAGTTCGTGAGGAACTGGAGCATATGGGCCAGCTGGTGCGTGACATGCTGCGCCGCGTGCTGGATGCCTTTGCCCGCACGGATGTGGACATGGCCATGGTGGTGTTTGAGCTGGACAAACGGGTTGACGCCAGGTATTGGGCCATCACCCGCCAGCTGACGGATCACATGGCTGCTGACCCGCGCGCCATTCCGCTGATGCTCAACCTGCTGTGGGCCATCCGTTCCATTGAGCGCATGGGTGATCGCTGCCAGAACATTGCCGAATACATTTTTTACCTGGTGCATGGCAAGGACATTCGCCACATCCAGCGCACGCCTGGTGCCGGGAACCTGGCAGCACTGGTCGAAAAAGCCTCCTGAGTTGCAGGCTCAGTAGTTGAATTCCAGCGACAGGCTGTATTCCCGTCCGACAGAGAACTGGATACGGGTTTCCGGACCCTGGGTGATTTCAACATCAGGGTCCAGCAGGTTCTTGGCCTTGAACTGCACTTTCCAGTTTTGCCAGAGTTTTTGCGTGTAGATGAAATCCAGCTGCGGGCGCGGCTGTTCGTAGATATCCGGCGCACCATTGGTGCCCACATCAACGATGCGCTCGCCGAATATGTTGTACAGCAGGGCGGTGTTGATGCCGCGATCCAGGTCATCGTAGCCCACCTGGAAATTGAGCACGTAGGGCGATTGCCCCTGCAACGGGCGTGAAGATGAAGTCTGCACAGCAGCATTTTCTTCCGAAAGGGTGATCTCTGATTCGATCCAGGAATAATTGGTGTTGATGTAGAAGCGCTCCCAGAATTCCTTCTTCCCCCACCAGCGGCTGATGAACCCAAGATCGCTGTACAGCTCGAATTCAATACCCAGGTTTTCAGCCGCTTCAGCGTTGTCAAAGGTGGTGATCTGCGACGCGCCGGCCAGGATCACGGTTTCGATCGGATTGGTGAATTCCTTGTAGAAACCGCCCAGTGACACGAAATTGTTCTGCTCAAAGTACCAGTCCCACCGCAGGTCATAGTTCTTGATGAATGCCGCCTCCAGGTCGGGATTGCCGATGACCTGGCGGTCCAGTATGGGGTCCTTGAACAACGATGGCGACAGTTCCTTGAAGTCGGGCCGGTTGGTGGTTTCGCCATATCCGGCGCGCAGCTGGTGCTCACCGAGTACCACGGTAGTGGTAATGGACGGGAACAGGTCATCGGTGGACAGGCTGGAAATCACCGGGTTGCGTGCAGGGTCGAAAATATCAAAGGTGGTAACGGACTGGTCAGAAGTTTCCTGCCGCACTCCACCGGCCACCCTCAGCCACTCGTCCCAGAACAGGTCCGCGCTCACATACCAGGCATCGATTTCCTGGTTGGCGGTGTAGGCATCGGTGGCAATGGTGGAATCACCCAGCTGCCAACCCACCGGATCGATGGTGTCTGCAAACAGGATGTCCTCGGGGTTGAGATTGCGGCGCAGGTCCAGGTTGCCGGACAGGCTGCCCTTGGACTGGAACGCAAACCGCCGCACGTTGGAATCACGGTCCTTGCTGACCGAATCCAGGCCCGCTTGCAGCTTGAAGTCCATTTTCTTCCAGAACCGAAACGGCTGGACCACGGCCAGGCTCCAGTTTTCGCTTGAATCCTCCAGTTCGCTCCAGCGCCACTGGTTGCCATCGTTTCGCAGCGAAAATATCAGGTCTTCTGTCGTATCCGTGGTGGTGTCCGGATCGTAGCGATAGGCGCGCGTGCCGGGCTCCTCGGACTCGGCGTCCGCCTGGGTGAAGCCCCAGTTGACCTGCATGTCCCAGAGTTGCGGAATCACGTGCTCACCCAGCACCTGGTTGGATATGACTTCCCGCTCGATCCACTCCAGCAGGGTGAATTGCACGTCACCGCCTTCGGCATCCTTGTTGAAACCCTGTTCCCGCTGGGTGCGATCGGTGGTCTGCCGCAAGGTCATCCAGTTGTAGGTCAGGCGATGGTTGTCGCCGATTTCGGCCCCGGCCGTAAAAAAGCCCGACAGGCCGATTTCGCGCACCGTGGCCACGCGGGTGTAGTCATTTTCCGAAACCAGCTCGCCGCCTGAAACCACGTAGTCAGTCCTGCGCTGGGTGGTGGTGAGCCAGTCGTCACCGTAATCCAGCGCCGCCAGGAAGCCAAGATTGATGGAATCGGTGACGGCGTAACGGTCACCGCCGCTGAATTTGAAGCCCCAGTTCGGAGCGGTCTCTTCCTGGTCGACGCCGTAATTCACCGGCAGCGATTCGCCAATGGCTTCAAGCTGTTCCCTGGTGTAGCCCTGGCCGGTGAAGCGGTTGAATTCCGTCACCCGGGTACCGTCGGCGCTGGCTTCTTTCAGCAGGCCCGGCATGGCGCGGGTGCCGTCATCATAGCCGGTCCAGTCGCCATCGCCGCCTTCGTAGCGCAGGCCGTCCTTGCCGGTGGTGCCATCGCGGTAACCCACGTCAAGCTCAGCCTCGAAAAATCCTTCCTCGGGCAGGCGCTTGGTGCGCAACAGCACGGTACCCCCGCCGAATTCCGCCGGCAGGTCAGGCGTAAAGCCTTTCTGCACCGAGATGCTGTCGATGATGCCGGAAGGAAAAAGGTCCAGCGGCACCACCCGGCGCACCGGGTCGGGGCTGGGTACATTGGCGCCATTGAGCAGAGTGCTGGAGTACCGCTCGCCCAGGCCGCGTACATAGATAAAACGCCCGCCCACCAGGGTCAGGCCGGTCACGCGCTTCAGAGCGGAAGCCGCGTCACTGTCACCTGCCTTGCTGATCTGCTCCGACGCCAGGATATTGCCGATGGCGATGTCCTCCTTGCGCTCCTCCAGCACCGACGCCAGGCTGCCTGAGACATGCGGCACCACCACCACGAACTCCGGCAGTTCCGCGCCTGCCGGCGTCAGTTGCAGTTTCAGCGTGGTGACGGCGTTGGCTACAACCACAATATCATCGCGGCTGAGCGTATTGAAGGCGGCATGCAAAACCGACAACGAACGGGTGCCGGAGGGCACTTCCAGCTCAAACCTGCCGGCCTGGTCGGTGCGGATATCGGCGCTGACTCCGGAGATGTAGATGCGTGCCCCGGCCACCGGCTGGCCGTCGTCGGCGCTGAGCAGCTGGCCACTGAGGGTTCCCGGTGGCGCATCCGCCGGTTCGGAGGCCCGCCCAGCCTGCTCAACCGGCAGTTGGGCACCGGAGGATTCCACATCGTAGATCGCTGAGCCGCCACCGCTCACATCCACGATCCATTGCGCCAGCTCGTCCTGCACCGCCAGTATCTGCTGGTCCAGCACCACCGCATCCTGCAAACGCAGTTCCAGGTAGTGCAAACCGGCCGGAATGTCCAGTTGGGCCACGCCTTTGGGGTTCGTCAGCGTCCGCAATTCGCCGTCGATCAGGACTTCAACACCGGACACCGGGGCGCCTTTGTCAAACACATACAGGGTCAGGCTGGCCTGTTGCGCCCAGGCCTGGCCGAAGGCACAACTGCCGAGCAGGCACACCAGGACCAGGTGATTGAGCCTGCGGCGCATGGCTTTGAAGTTCACAGGCATTTCCAGGAATCCGTTGAGCAATCGGCGATGGAGCGACGCAGTTCAGCCGCCTTGCGGAACAGGTCGGGTCGCGTCAGTTGTGACAGTTGCGCCTCGGCGGCGGCAAAATCGCCTACCTTGAACTGCGCGTAGGCGATGGCATAGCACAGGTCTTCCTCCTGCAGCAGGCCTACGCGGCGCAGTGGCGCTTCCATGGCGGCTGCCTGCTCGTAACTTTCCATCTGCAGGTACAACGCCAGGCGCTGGCGGAACTTCTCCGGCTGGTCAGCCAGCTGCCCGTTCAGGGCAAGTGCCCGGTGGTACTGCCCCGCACGACGATAGAGCTCAGCCGCTTCGCTCATGAATTCCGGTTGCAACAGTGCTGCCTGGTACATGACATCAGCCGCTGCATGCAGCTGGCCGTTATCGATGTAGACGTGCGCCAGCACCTTCTTCACCTGGGCCGAGTCGGGATAGCGCAGCTGCGCTGTTTCCAGCAGGGCGGCGGCTTCATTCAGCTGGCCGCTGGCCCGCAGGGCGTTACCGAGCGCCAGGTAGTCTTCGAGCCGGCTTGCGCCCTCTTTGCCCGGCGCGCGCTCGAGGTAGTCCCGCCCGAACAACACGGCTTGCTGGAAGAGGCCCATATCCACCAGGTAGAACACCTTGCGACGCAGGAAGGAATCGTCCTGCGGAAACAACCCGTTGGCGAGATCCAGCGTTGCCAACGCCTCCACCGGTTCATCCAGCAGCCAGTGGCTCTGGGCGCGCATGTGATACACCGAAGGTACTGTTTGCAGTTCTGCGCCGGCTGCTTCCAGCGCCTGCAGGGTTCCGCGGTAGTCTTCCAGCTGGTAGGAAATCTGTGCCAGGTAAACGTAAATCACGGCTTCAACCACCTGGCTTGCTGCCTTGCCTGCCTCGATCGCAGCCTGGAACTCGAAACGGGCGGGTTCCGGTTGCGCGCTGCGCATATAGGCCATGCCGCGCAGGCTGTGATAGCGAACCCGGTCAAAATCCGTCGCGGCGGTATCCGCCTGGTCCAGCACCAGCAGTGCGCGGTCGATATTGCCATCGCGCAGCATCAACGCCGCCAGCGCCAGCGGATCCACATCGTCGGCTTGCTCGTTGGCCCAACCGCCGGCCGGGATCATCAGCGCCAGAAGTATCAACAGCAGTGTGAAAATTTGTTTCATGAATATTTCGGTGAAAAGTTTGAGGATCAGTTCAGGTCAAAACGGATGCGCTGCTTGGCCCAGGCGCGTACCGCCTGCCCCTGGTACAGTGCCGGTTCAAAACGCCACTGGCTGATGCCCTGCGTGGCGGCTTCTTCAAACACGCCGGCGGGTTCGGCCTCGATCACCTTTATCTGCTCGATCTCGCCGGTGATGCCGATCAGCAGGGAAAAAACCACATAACCCTCGATGCCCCTGGCCCTGGCGCGGGGTGGAAACACCGGTGCCGCCTGGAAGCTGGCCTGGGGAGGCTGGTCGACGGTGTCGTCCGTCATCACCATGCCTTCCGTTGCTCCGAGCAGGTCGCCCTCCAGCGCACCCAGGTCATCGGCGGAAAATCCTGGCAAGCCCATGTCGATGCCTGACAGGGCGGTATCCAGCCCGGTCAGGGGGGCGGGGGCGGTACGCGGGTTGCGTCGCGGCCTGGGCTTGGGTTTCGGCTTCTGCACCTGCTGCTCCGGTGGCGGCTTTTTGCGCTCCAGCGCAATCTGGCTGGTGGCTTCGGCGCGGCTGTCCTCCAGTGAATCCGAATAGTGATTCACCAGCAGTACCGTGCCCAGCACCATCGCGGTGCCCACTGCCATGGAGGCGCAGGCCCATGCCAGGCGCCGCAGGCGTTCACGCGACTGCATGTCAGCCCGCCCCGGCTTCCGCAACCGTGGCTACGCCCACATCCGTGGCGCCGGCCAGGCGCGCCTGGTCCACCACTTCCACCAACCGGCCCGCCGGCACGCCTTCATCGGTAATCACCAGCACGGATTTCGTCGTCATGGTTTTCAACTGGTCACGCAGGCGGCTCTGGATGACCCAGATTTGCACCGGTTCCCCATCCAGGTAGGTATCGCCACTGGAGTCCACATACAGGCGTATGGCCTTGGTCGACGCCGTCACCGCGGTGGAAGCCGCCGGCCGGTTCAGGTCCAGCTTCATGTCCTTGACGAAAGTCGTGCTCACCATGAAAAAAATCAGCAGGATGAACACCATGTCGATCAGGGGTGAAATATTGATGTCCTGGATGGTTTCCTTTCGTTCACGATAGCGCATGGATCAGTGGCTCCCGGTGGGTTCTTCGGCGCACAGGATGTCTTTCATCTGCGCAAGTTCCAGCTCAATATCCTTCTGCTTCCGGTGCAGGGCACCATTGACGACCAGCCCGGGTATGGCCACTGCAAGGCCCATCTGGGTCGTGATCAATGCCTGGGAAATCCCGCCGGCGATACCGCCGGACTGTGAGAACAGCGACATGTCCCCCAGTGAATCAAATGTCTCGATCATGCCGATTACCGTGCCGAGCAAGCCCAGCAGAGGGGCGCTGAGGACGATGGTAGTAATCAGTACATTGAATTTGCCTAGTTCGCGCTCTTCTTCGTAGAAGGCGTCGTCCAGCATGGCGCGCAGATGCTGGCGCGGGACGTTGTCGCGCAACTGGCGGCCTTTCAGCATGGCGCGGATCAGGATGCCGTCGTTGTTGCCCTTCTTGCCGCGGTCAGCCCGCGACAGCAGGTTGCGGACTCCGCGCTTGGAGCCGCGTTTGAGAGTGGCAAAGCGATAACCGATGGCAAACCACAGCACCAGCGTCGATAACAACAGCGGCGGCATGACCCAGCCCCCCGCCTGGACGTAATCGCCGACCTGTTGCAGCAAGGAAGCAAGCATGGTTCAGGCGACCGGCTGCTTGCCCGCCACGTGGCTGGTGTAGAGATTGATCACGTGCAGCGCGGCTTTTTCCATTTCGTCCTTGATGGATTCGGCCCAGCCGGAGAGCAGGTTGCCGAAAATCAGCGCCGGGATGGCAACCGCCAGCCCGACTTCGGTGGTTACCAGGGCGATGGAAATACCGCCGGAAAGCAATTTGGGATCCCCGGTGCCGAACTCGGTGATGATGTCAAAGGTGGAAATCATGCCTGTCACCGTGCCCAGCAGCCCAAGCAGCGGCGCCACCGCGGCGATCACGATGATGAAAGCCCCAAAGCGGTTGAGGTGCGCGCTTTCGTGCAGGATCTGCTCGGAAACAATGTCTTCGATGTGCGCCCGGTCACGCTCCAGGTTGCGCACCGCGGAAGCAACCACGCGCGAGGTTGAACCTTTGAGCTGTTTGCAGGCCTTGAGGGCCTCGTCCAGCTTGCCTTCCGCCACCAGGCTGCCCACCTTGCCCTGCACCCGCCCAGTGCTGGCGCTGGCGTTACGCAGGAAGATGAAGCGCAGCAGGATCAGCGCGGCCGCCAGAATACCCAGGCCGACGATGATCCAGGCGATCAGCCCACCACTCTGGATGACGCCGACGATGGTCTTGCCGGCCTGCTCCTCGATGGCTTTCTGCATGGATTCAAACAGGAAGATGTTGACGGAATCGGGGTTGTCGCCACTGGCCAGCGCTTCGGCGGTTTGTACATTCGATGCGGACCACACCTTGAGGTTGCCATCACCCGCCGGCGCCAGTGCGCCTCCTCGAAAACCGCCATCACTTTCGCTGACACCATAAGCCGCGACATTGCCCACCCGCAGGATTGTGCCCTGTACCTGGGTGCCATCGGCCAGGAAGAAGCTGCCGTTCTCACTGCGCAATCGGCCCTGCTGATGAAGTATGTCCCGCGTGGTGTTGAACAGCGCCGCAATTTTTTCACTGTCACTGCCGTTGTTCCAGCGGCTGCTTGGCACGGGCTGGTCCAGACCTTCAAGGGTTGCAGCAGCCTGCAGGAACGTGGCTTCCAGGGTGTTGCGGCTGTCTTCGGCTGCGGCAACCTGGCGTTCAGCATCCTCCAGCATTTCATTGATGCGTTCACTGCGGGTTTGAGCGGCAATATACTCGCCTTCCACCCGGTCTATCGCAGCCTGCCGGTCTTTCTCCGCCTTGGCGGAACTGGCTTCGAATTCAGCCTGGCGGGCACGCAGGTCATTCAGTTGCGCGTCAAGAAAGGCATATTCCTTCTGGTAAGCCGTCTGCAGTTCATCGCGGGTCTTAAGCGGGTTGATGCCTGGCTGCGGAGCCGGACTGGCTGTGGTCTCAGTTTCCTGTGCGGAGGCCGCGTTGCCAAGACACGCCAACAGGAGCGCCAGCGCCAATGGCCTGGTCCATACCTTGGTCATGATGATGCTTCCTGGCTGGCGGGCAGCGCCCGGGGTAATGCGTGGGGCAGTTCAAAAAATCCCTGGCGGATCTGCTTGCGCAACGCGTCAAACAGGCGCGCTGTGCGCTCCTGGTCGGCCGGGCTGGTAAGCAGTTCA
>CBFGWJ010000035.1:0-10621 GCA_965652335.1 uncultured Gammaproteobacteria bacterium
CCACGCAAACGGCAACAGGAAGACCAGCGCGGTCTGCCACTGCCATGAGCTTCGAACCCTTGCCCCGCCTAGTTTTCCCAACTCCACAGCCCCCTTTTTGGCACTGGCGAAGGTGCCGTCGATGAAGCATTCCTCAACGTCTATTTTGCCGCGTCTTTTCAAATCCTCAGCCAGACAACGCAGTATTTTGGACAGAGTTCCGTCATCGACCCACTGCTGGAAACGCCGATGGCAACTTTGGTACGAAGGAAATCGCACTGGCAGATCCTTCCAGCGGGCTCCTGAAGGTAAGACCCATAAAATTCCATTCAGTACTGCACGATCATCGCACCGCCATCGATCTCGGCCATCCTCACGATCTTGTACCGTCGGTAGCAGTGGTTCAATCAAAGCCCATTGTTCATTCTGTAACTCGTCGCGTTGGTGCATCACAGTCCCCCGTTTGTTGCCCGGGAAGACAGTATTTCATATCAAACACTTACTTCGTGTTTCTGAGACCACTACTAAATATTTTAAGATTCTGAATGTTTCAAGTTGAGGCAATGGCGAACCCAGTCATCAAACTCCAGTACACCGTAGTCCTGGGGCATCAAAACACCGTGCTGGTGTTGGCTGGATTTCAGGCCTTTCTGGTTCAGTTCGCAGGCGCGAGCGTCTTCGCTCACCACCTGGCGGGCAAAGGCGACGATGGATTCGATCTGCTCTTTGGGCGCGTTCATGGAACTGGCTGGCAGCAGCCAATCCACTGTCAGCAGCGTGGTTTCAGGCGCGAGTGGCAGCACGCGCACCGAGCGCACGAAATCGCGGTGGGCTACCACGAACACGCCGGGCACCATATCCGCGAAGGTCATGCCGCGATTGAGTTCTTCTTCGGTGAGGCCCGACATGTCCGGCAGGCCGGAAGCACCGCCTTCGGCCCAGGTCTTCGCCTCGTCTTTCAGCCAGTGGCCATCCTCGCCTTTTACTTCGCGGCCCGCGGCGCGCAGATCGTCATTGCTGAGCAGGCCCTGGCCATACACCGGCACCAGGCGGCACAACGCCGGGTGAATGCCCGGGCAGTGGTAGCACTCGAGGTAGTTTTCCCAGAAGATTTTCCAGTTGCAGCCCACCACGTGCTTTTCGCGATGCGCCAGGCGCAGCTCTGCGAGTGGCCAGTTGCGCAGTGCGTGCGCGTCCTCGCCCAGGCTGTCCTGCAGGCTGCGCTCGGGTTGCTCAGCAAAGCAGATGAAGACAAACCCGCCCCAGCCATCCACCGCAATCGGGTACAGCGAATATTGCGCCGGGTCGAAATCGCTGGTTTCTATCCGCCCGGGCGTCTGCAGCAGGCGGCCTTCGAGGTCGTAACTCCAGGCGTGGTAGGGGCAGACGATGCGTTTCGCCCGTACCTTGCCGGCCGCTTCGGTGCACAGCGCCGAACCGCGGTGACGGCAGGTGTTGTGAAAAGCATTCAGTTTCCTGTCGCCAGATCGCACTACCAGCGCCCGCTGGTCGCCCAGCTCAATCAGCTGGTAGCTGCCGGTGTCCGGCCAGTCAGATTCACGGCCGATACAGATCCACTGCTGCTGCCAGATGGCTCGCAGTTCCCGCTGGTAGTGTTGCGGGTCGTAATACCAAGAAGCAGGCAATCCTGGATAGGTTTGTGAAAGCATGAAACGGAATGAAATTCAGTCTGAGTTGAGCTCGTAGGCCAGCCGCAGTCCTCGCAGCACCAGCTCGGGAATGGCCAGGTCGTACAGGCCCGTGCCCTCGAACAGCGAGGCAAAGCCGCCGGTCGCCAGCACGGTGGGCCGCACGCCGGCGTATTCCTCGGCGCTGACCTGCTCGATGATTTTCTGCAAACCGCCCAGGTGGCCAAAGAACAGGCCGGACTGGATGCTGGCGGCGGTGGTGCGCCCCAGCGCCTGGCTGCTGCGGACGATTTCCACCGCGCGCAGTTTTGAGGTGCCGGAATCCAGCGCCTGCATGGACATGCGCAGGCCCGGCACGATCACGCCGCCCTTGTACAGCTTGCCCCTGCCGATGGCGCACAGCGTGGTGGCGGTGCCCAGGTCGATGATCATCAGGTCCTGGTCAGGATAAAGCTGCACGCCTGCGATGGCGTTGGCAATGCGGTCGGCGCCCACTTCCAGTGGATTCTGGTAGCCGATTTTCAGCCCGGTTTTCACGCCCGCCTGCAGGATGAATGGGGTCAGGTTGAAATATTTGCGGCAACTGGCGCTGATGGCGTACACCACTTCCGGCACCACGCTGCACATGGAGATGGCGGTGATGCTGGCCGGATCGATGCCGTTTTCGCGCAGCACGCTGCGGAAGAACAGGCCGAATTCGTCCGATGACGAACCCGATTTCGACGCCTTGCGAAACGTCATTTTCAGGTCTTCACCGTCAAACGCGCCGCCATAGATGTGGCTGTTGCCGATGTCCAGGCACAACATCATTGTGTTTATTCTCCGATCAAGCGGGCCAGGCAATGTGCGAGCTGTTGCGCATCCGCGCAATGCTCAGCTTCGCCCGTTTGGCGGTGCAGGGTGAAGCTGTGACCACTGGATTGTATCTCCCCGAGGTCATTATGCACCACCGCGCAGACGCCGGCGCGCTCAAACAGCCGCGCCACTGCATTGGCGCGCTTCTGCGCATCGGGTGTGTCGGTTAGCTTGAAGCCGATGATCCGCACAGCGGCATTCCTGGACCAGCCGTGCAGGGCATCCAGCAGCTTGGGATTGGGCTGCAGTTTCAGCGTCATGGCTGCATCGGAGGCCAGCTTGGCCTGGCCGGCTGCCAGGACAGCATCGCCCTGTTCAATCGCAGACACCGAGTAATCGCTCACCGCAGCGGCGTGAACCACCGCGTCGAAATCCCGGCTGGAAAGCAGCTCCCTCAACCGCGACTGCAGGTCCTCGAAGCTGACATAGGTGATCTGCTCGCAGGGCAGGCCGGGTCGCTGCGCGCTCTCGGCGCCCAGCCAGAGCACTCGATGGCCGGCCTGTATGAGCGAATCGCAGAGTTTCGCTGCCGTCCCGCCGGTGCTCATGTTGCCGATGTAACGCACCGAGTCGATGGGTTCGCGCGTGCCGCCGGCGGTGACCAGGATGCGTTTGCCGTTGGCTTTGTCCGTTCCGGCCCGCAGGATGTCATCCACCTGCTGCAGGATTTCGTCCACTTCCAGCATGCGGCCATCGCCGTGCTCGCCGCAGGCCAGGTCGCCGGAAGCAGGCCGCAGGATTCGCGCGCCCCAGGACTGCAGTTTCGCCAGGCTGTCACGCGTGGCGGGATAGTTCCACATGTGCGTGTTCATCGCCGGCACGATGACCATTGGAATGGGCCCGGTATTCGGCTCGACCTGGCCGCGGCCCCAGGCCGCCTGCCACAGTGAGGTGACGGCATCATCAGCAATGCCGGTGGCGAATTTGTTGATCAGGTTGGAGGTGGCCGGGGCGACGACCACAATGTCGGCCCATTGCGCCAGGTGAATGTGGTCCATCACCCGGCCGGGTTCAAAGGCATCACCCAGTACAGGATTGCCGGAAAATCCTTCCAGCGTGGCATGGCCGAGAAACTGTGACACCGAACGGGTGCAGGCCACTTCCACCGTATGCCCGGCCTTGGCCCAGGCCGATACCAATCCGCTGGCCTTGGCGCAGGCGATGGAGCCGGACATCAGCAACAGGATGTTCCTTGTCATGCCGGCCGTGTGTCCAGCGCCACGTTGTCGATCAGCCGCACCTCGCCCAATGAAGCGGCTGCCAGGCGGCGGGTGCCTTTGGCATCGGTGAGATCCTCGACGTAATCCACCGCGAAGCCGGCGGCGGCAAGTTCAGCAATGGCAGTCTCGCAATCCGGCGCGCTGCTGAGAATGCGGTACAGCTCCGGCGCCAGCCTGCGCTGCTGCGGGCTGAGGCGCAGGTTGCGGGAAGACATGGCCAGGCCATTGCTTTCCCGCACCGTGGGGCAGGCCACGATTTCCACCGGCAGCATGAAGGCTTCCACCATGCCTCGAATCAGGCTGAGCTGCTGGTAATCCTTCTCGCCAAAATAGGCGCGGTCCGGAGCCACGATGTTCAACAGTTTCAGCACCACCGTCAGCACGCCGTCAAAATGCCCGGGGCGGTGCGCGCCGCAGAACCGCTTGCTGAGCTTTGACTCCGTAATGCGGTAGCGGTACCCGTCCGGATACAGTTCGTCATACTGCGGATACCACACCGCATCCACGCCGGCATCCTGCAGCATGGCCAGGTCCTGCCGGTCGGCACGCGGATACTTGGCCAGGTCGTCGGGGTTGTTGAACTGGGTGGGATTGACGTAGATGCTCGCCACCGTGACGCGGTTATCCGCCAGGCTGTGCTGGAGCAGCGACAAATGCCCGCGATGCAGCGCGCCCATGGTGGGCACGAAGCCCAGCGGCCCGCCGCAGGCGCCGCGCCAGGCGCGCCAGGCATCCAGTGTATCCAGCACCTGCATGGAGGCTTACCCGGCGTAGCGCTCTTCGGTGGCCGGGAAGCTGCCCTGGCGCACATCGGCGGCGTACTGGTTGAACGCGTCCAGCATCAGCTTGTTGCCATCGAGGTAGCGGCGCACGAATTTGGGCTTGAAGTCGAGATTGAGGCCCAGGAGGTCCTGCATCACCAGTACCTGCCCATCGGTTTCGGCCCCGGCGCCGATGCCGATGGTGGGTATTTTCAGCACGGCGGAAATTTCCGCCGCCAGCGTTTCGGGCACGCACTCCAGCACCAGGGCGAAACAACCGGCGCGTTCGCTGGCCAGCGCTTCTTCCTTCAGGCGCTTGCGGTCTTCATCCCTGGCTCCCTGCACGCGAAAGCCGCCCAGCGTGTTGACGGATTGCGGCGTGAGGCCGATATGGCCCATTACCGGCACGCCGGAATGCACCAGGTGGCTGATGATTTCTTCATTTCCCACGATGCCCTCAAGCTTCACCGAGCCGGCCCCGGCTTTCATCAGCCGGCCCACGGCCTCCACGGTTTCGGAAAGGGAGCGGCGATAGGACAGGAACGGCAGGTCGCCGACGATGAATTTTTTCGGTGCACCACGTTTCACCGCCGCCACATGCCAGGCCATTTCGTCGATGGAGATGGGCAGGGTGCTGTCATAGCCGTGCATGGTCATGGCGGCGCTGTCGCCCACCAGCAGCATGTCCACATCGGCCTGCGCCAGGATTCGGGCCGAGGTGTAGTCATAGCAGGTCACCATCACGATCTTCTCGCGGCGGACCTTGCGTTCGGGAAGTTGCAGTATGTTCATGCCGTTGCTCATAGCCGGACCTCCTGCAGCTGGCTGCAGTTTTGTTCATTGCGGTAAAAATCGAAGAATGACTGGTACAGGCCCTGCAAACCATCGCCCTGCAGGGCGTTCAGGTTGCGGCTTATCGTGCCGGTATCGTCTCGTGCCAGCGGGCCGGTCAGGGCGCCGTCCGGATTGGCCAGGAAATTCTGCAACGACTGTTGCAAATACGGCCCCAGCGCATCGTCGCCAACCCCCAGTGCCGCGAAACGCTGGCTGACGGCGCGCCACAGGATTTGCGGGAAGTTGCCCGCCATCACGCACAGGGCATGGTATTGGGCCTTGTGCTCCACGCCGATGTGGTTGTGCGGATTGGGCAGGCCGGGCAGCAGTTGCTCCATGCTGAAACCCTGGTCGATCATGAACGGGATGCGTCGGTAGCTGTCCAGCGGATAGAGTTCCGGGCCAAAGGTCATGAGCGGATGGGCGCCGGCAATGCCCGGTATGCCCAGCGCACCGGAACAATGCACCAGCGTTTTTTCGCGCAATGCCGGATAGCGTTTGGGCAAGCCGGCAATCGCACCGTCGGAGACCAGCAGCAGTACGTGGCTGGCATCGCGTATCGTTGCGTGCAGGCGTTCAGCGGTATCGCTGATGTCGAAGGTATTGAGCTCCGGATCGGGTTTGCGCGCCCAGGCAGTGCAGGGCAATCCGAGCTGTGTGAGGTAATGGCGCAGGTGCCGCGCGAGGCGGCCGCCCCCGAGAATGGCGTAGCTTCTGTGTGTCATATCGGTACCTGTCCTTTGGGATCAAGTCCACGTTGCTGGAATATTTCTTCGCGCTGCCATGTCTTCGGTGTGACCGCTGTTTTCGAGTCGGCCCGCCGCAAGAATTATGGACAGCTGCGGGCAGTATACAACAGCAACTTCTCAAGTTCACTCAAGCAAGCAGGGTTCCGTCCGCCGTGAAGCGTCGTGTTACCATCTCACCGCAGCATCGCGCCATACAGACGCACTGATGACACCCGCCGGGAGCACCATGTCCAAGAAAAAACAATCAAGCGACCCTCATCACCACACCCAAGGGCACGATTTGGGCCATAACCCGGCCACCAGACCGCAACCGCCCGAGAGCGAAGGCCTGGCGCTGCACTGGAAAATCCTGATCGCACTGGTGCTCGGCGTGATCGCCGGTTACTTCAGCAGCGACTTCAGCATTGCCGGGGTGAGCCTGTTGTCGGTGTACGAATTCGTCGGACAGTTGTTCCTCAACGCCCTGAAAATGCTCATCGTGCCACTGATCGCCTCGTCCATAGCGCTGGGCGTGGCAGGCCTGGGCAACACCGATTCGCTGGGTACCATGGGCCTCAAGACCCTGGGGTTTTACGTACTGACCATTTCCCTGGCCATCCTGGTGGGCCTGATCATCGTCAACCTGGTGCAGCCAGGCATCGTGGATGGCCAACCTGCCGGAGACCTGCTGGCGCTCACCGCCAGCACCGAGGATGTGGCGGCGCGGATCGGCGGGCGCGGCCTGGGCGAGATTCCAAAGATCATACTGAACGCGGTTCCCTCCAACATCGTTGCCGCGGTAGCCGCCAACGAGATGCTGGCGCTGATTTTCTTCAGCGGCCTGTTCGGCTATTTCATGTCGCAGATCCAGCATGAGCTGGCCGAAACCATGTTCCGCTTCACCAGCGGCGTATTTGAAACCATGCTGCTCATCACCAGCTGGGTGATGAAATTCGCGCCTTATGGCATTTTCGCGCTGGTGGCCGCGGTGGTGGCAAAAACCGGCTTCAGCGCGGCCAAACCGCTGGTGACTTTCAGCCTGGCCGTGGTTGCGGCGCTGTTGTTCCATACCCTGGTGACGCTGCCTTCGCTGGTTCGGCTGGTGGCCAGGGTCAATCCGCTGCGGTTGTTCCAGGCGGTGGCCCCGGCACTGCTGACGGCGTTTTCCACGGCGTCTTCCGCCGCCACCCTGCCGATCAACATGAACAACCTGGAACAGCGCGCCGGCGTGCCCAACAAGTACACCAGTTTCGTGCTGCCGCTGGGAGCCACGGTGAACATGAACGGTACCGCGCTGTATGAGTGCATGGCGGCCATGTTCATCGCGCAGGCGTACGGCCTGGACCTGAGCTTCACCACCCAGTTCCTGATCTGCACCATTGCGTTGATCACTTCCATCGGCGTGGCGGCCGTGCCCTCGGCTTCGCTGGTCGCTATCGCCATCATCCTCACCGCCATCGGTTTGCCGATCGAAGCGCTGGCGGTATTATTGGTATTCGACCGCGTGCTGGACATGCTCCGCACGACCACCAACGTTTTTGGCGATGCCTGCTGTGCCGTCATTGTGGCAAGATTGCAGGGTGAAGAGCTGCCCGCGTTGCAGAGTTCCCCGGCGCCGCAGATATCCAGGAGAAGTGAGTAATGAAGTCGATTCTCGTACCCGTAGCCGACCGGCCGGAATGCGTTTTTGCGCTCGACGCGGCCTTTGAACTGGCCGGGAAACTGGCAGCCAATGTGACGGGCTGCCATCTGCGCCCGCATCGCGAGGAAACAGCCCTGGCCGCGGGCCAGCGCTTTTCGCTGGCACTGGAAACTGGAGCCCTGGCCGATATTCCCGAGAATGTCAGCAGCCTCAATTGCAGTAATGCCCGCCAGTTGTTTTCCGCGGCAGCTGACAAGCACGCAGTCAAGCTGGCCCGGAAAGTCAAAGTGGGCGGCGAACCCTGCGCCTTCTGGCATGAAATGGTGGGCAGCCCGGACCGGCTGATGAGCATCATCGGCCCGATGGCGGACCTGATTGTGGTGTCACGCCCGAAGAAGAAGGCGTCCGGCCCGGCCCGCGCCTTCATGCTGGCCGCGTTGTTGAACAGCGGCAGGCCGGTGCTGGTGCTGCCGCAGAAGAAAGTAACGCCCGGCAGCCGTGTATGTATTGCCTGGAATGGCAGTTCCGAGGCGGCCAGGGCCGTCAAGGCGGCCATGCCGATACTGCAGCTGGCGGACAAGGTGCATATCGTCAGTTGCGGCAAGAGCGATCGGCCCGGGCCCAGCGTCAGCCAGCTGTGCCAGTACCTGGCCATGTGGGGTGTGCAGTCGACCAGCGAGATCACCCGCGGCCGCAATCCTGAAAAGGAATTGTTGCAGCAGTACGATGACAACCGCTCCAACCTGCTGGTGATGGGCGCCTATTCGCGCAGCCATTTGCTGGAGCGCGTTCTTGGCGGCGTGACTTACGCCATGATGAACGAGGCCAAGGTCAACCTGTTCGCGTTGCACTCCTGACCACCAGGCAGTTCAGCTCTCCAGCCGCGGCGCCGGGGGTCCGGCCGGTGGCTTGCAGGTACTCAAACTGCGCCGGTTTCCCCGTATACTGGAAGCATGCCAGCAAGCATTTCACCGATCACCCAGGATACCGCGCACGGTCTCGAAACACCGGGCTGGAACGATATCGACCAGGACACGCGGCTGCGTGACCCGCGCCTTTACATCAATCGCGAACTGAGCCAGCTGGAATTCATCCAGCGGGTGCTGATGATGACCCTGGACGAGCAGGTGCCATTGCTTGAGCGGTTGCGCTTCCTGTGCATCACCAGCCTGCTGGTCGACGAGTTCTTCGAAGTCCGGGTCGCATCGCTGAAGCAGCGCATCCAGCATGGCGCGGCGGCACCGGATGCGGACGGGTTGACGCCGACAAACCTGCTGCAGCTCATCCGGCAACGAGTATTGCAGCTGGTGCGCGAGCAGTACCGCATCCTGCATGATGTGCTGACTCCGGCGTTGCGGGAGGAGAATATCCGGTTCCTGGGGGTGGAAGACTGGAGCGGCCGCCAGCGCGACTGGCTGCACCGGCATTTCCGCCATGAGCTGATGCCGGTGCTCAGCCCCCTGGGGCTGGACCCGGTGCACCCGTTTCCGCGCATCCTCAGCAAGAGCCTCAACCTGGCGGTTGAGCTCAGGGGCAAGGATGCGTTCGGGCGCGATGCCAGCATGGCGCTGGTGCGGGCGCCGCGTTCGCTGTCGCGGGTGATCCACATTCCGCAGTCCTACAGCCGCGGGCCGCACGATTTCGTACTGCTTGGAACGGTATTGCAGGCTTTTGCCGCGGACCTGTTTCCCGGCATGGAAATCCTCGGCAGCCACCAGTTCCGCGTCACGCGCAATTCCGAGCTGCTGGTGGACGAGGAGGAAATCGAAAACCTGGCCAGCGCCCTGCAGGGCGAACTGGTGGAGCGTGGTTTCGCTTCGGCAGTGCGCCTGGAAACCACTTCCAACTGCCCGCAGACGCTGGAAAAATTCCTCGCCAGCCAGTTTGACCTGGAACCCGAGGATACCTATTACTACCCGGGGCCGGTGAACCTCAACCGCCTGTCCGAAGCCATCAGCCTGATCGACCGGCCCGACCTGAAATACCCGGTGTTCAAGCCGGCGGTGAAATCCTTCCTGGCCGGTGATCCGGATTACTTCGCGGTGCTGCGCCGCCGCGACATCCTGCTGCACCATCCGTATGAAAGCTTCCAGCCGGTGCTGGACCTGCTGCGCCAGGCCAGCCGCGACCCGAAAGTGCTGGCCATCAGCCAGACCCTGTACCGCACCGGCATCGACTCGCAGATCGTCAACCTGTTGATCGACGCGGCCCGGCACGGCAAGGATGTGACGGTGGTGGTGGAGTTGCGCGCGCGCTTTGATGAGGAAGCCAATATCAGCCTGGCGTCACGGCTGCAGCGGGCCGGCGTACAGGTGGTGTACGGGGTGGTGGGGCGCAAGACGCACGCCAAGATGCTGATGATCGTGCGGCGCGAGCCCAAGACTTTACGCAAGTACGTTCATCTCGGCACCGGCAATTATCACTCCGGCACAGCAACCCTCTACACCGATATCGGCCTGATGACGTCTGATGCGGCCATCACCGAAGATGTCAGCCTGGTGTTCAAACAGCTGTCGGGCCTGGGGCAGCTCTATGGCCTGAAACGCCTGATGCACTCGCCGTTCACGCTGCACCAGCAGCTGATCGCCAAGATCAAACGCGAGGAAGAGCATGCGCTGGCAGGCCGGCCCTGTGGCATCGACCTGAAATTCAACGCCATCACCGAGCCGAAAATCATTCGCGCGCTGTATTCAGCCTCGCGCGCCGGCGTGCCCATCCGTATGCTGGTGCGCGGGGTTTGCTGCCTGCGGCCGGGCATCAAGGGTGTGTCGGAAAACATTCGCGTGCGCTCGGTGGTGGGGCGGTTCCTCGAGCATGCGCGCGTTTACCGGTTCATCAACAACGACGAGCCGGAAATCTGGGCCTCGAGCGCCGACTGGATGGAACGCAACCTGCTGCAGCGGGTGGAAGTGGCCTTTCCCATCGACAAGAAAATCCTGCAGAAGCGCATCAT
>CBFGWJ010000036.1:0-10512 GCA_965652335.1 uncultured Gammaproteobacteria bacterium
TTATCCCTCGACCTGGAAAAACCCCTGGACCAATGACCGCCGCAGCATCAACACCCTTGGATTTGATCCCGACCACCGATTGCTCGATGCGCCGGGGTTTGAAGAGTCCCGCCACCTGCTGCAGCAGCAGGACGTGGTGTTGTTCGACCGGGCAGCACGCCCGGAGTTTGGTGACGTAGCCGGGCATTTTGCCGAGAACGGCCCGTTTGTAACCGAGATCAATGATCGCGAAATGGAGGTGGTGGGGTTGTTCCGGATGGGCACTTCCTTCGGCATCGACGGCACCGTCATCACCAGCGACGACAACTGGCTGCGCCTGTTTCCGGAGCGTTCACGCGATGAGATCCAGCTCGGACTGGTGCGCCTGGATGACCCGTCTGCAGCCGAAACCATTCGCGACCAGCTGCGTGAATACCTGCCAAAGGATGTGCTGGTGATGACCCGGGCCGATTTTGTCCAGCGCGAAACCGACTACTGGAATTCCGCCACGCCGATTGGCTATATTTTTGCGTTCGGCGCCATCATGGGCCTGGTGGTGGGCGCCATCATCGTTTACCAGATCCTGTTCGCCGATGTTTCGGAACACTTGCGGGAGTATGCCACT
Source organism: uncultured Gammaproteobacteria bacterium (assembly GCA_965652335.1). Lineage (GTDB taxonomy): Bacteria > Pseudomonadota > Gammaproteobacteria > Xanthomonadales > SZUA-36 > JAWXBM01. Next base: position 605 of record CBFGWJ010000036.1, read on the forward strand.
CTGCGGGCGATCGGGTTTCGCAGCCGTTTCGTGTCAGGTATCGTGCTGCAGCAGGCGGGCATCCTGGCGGTGCTGGGTTTCGTTCCAGGAGTGCTGGCGGTGCACTGGCTGTATGGCAAGGCCGCTGCAGCCACCAACCTGCCGCTGTACCTGACGCCGGAACGGGCCATTACCGTCTTCCTGCTGACCCTTGCCATGTGCGCCATCTCAGGGCTGCTGGCGATGCGTAAAGTACAGAAACTGGACCCCGCCGACGTATTCTGAAAGCCTGATTCGAGAACCGTATGATCGCCACTGAACCTCATTTCGACAAGCGTACCCGGGAAATCATCGAGCGCTATTTCGACATCCCGGCCTCGCAGCAGCATGAATTGAGCGACGTATTGCAGCAGGTACGGCTGGAAGGTGGTGAGTGGCTGTTCCGCCAGGGCGAAACAGCCGATTCCTTTTACATCCTGGTGCGCGGAAGGCTGCAGGTGTGGCTGGAAGCCAGCGGCAAGCAACCGTTGCCGGAGCCCAGGCTGATCGGCCGGGTCACGCCGGGCGACAGCGTGGGCGAGCTGGCCCTGCTGACGCGCGGAACGCGCTCGGCAGGCATTCGCGCGGTGCGCGACAGCAGCCTGATCCGCATTTCGCGGGATTCCTTCCAGCAGCTCACGCTCAGCCATCCTTCGCTGTTGATGAAACTGGCGGAGCGAGCCGCCACATTGGCGCAGAAATCGCCCCAGCCGGGCACCGGCGCCACGCGCAATCTCAGCACCATCAGCATCCTGCCGCTGAATGACACGCCCGCGCAGCGCGAATTCTGCCGCCAACTGGCCGAGAATTTTTCAAAGCACGGCACCATCCGCTGGCTGGATCGCTCCTCGCTGGCAGAGAGCGGCGCGCCGGTGACCGAACTGCCCACCCGTGGCCTGATGCCGGAGTCGCTGGTCAACTGGATCCAGCATCTCGAGGACACTACCCGGCTGCTGGTATTCCACTGTGAATCCGCCGCCAGCCAGTGGACCCGCTTCTGCCTGCGGCAGTCGGACCTGGTGGTGATGGTGGCCGGCGCCAACGAGGATTCGGCCTGCCGTGACTGGGAGCACCAGTTGGGCTTGCACCAGTCGGACGGCACCGCCCGGCGCATGCTGGTATTGCTGCAACCGGGCGCGGCCGACGAGATCCGCGATACCGCCCGCTGGTTTCGAGGACGGCAGCTGGATTTCCACCTGCACGCCAGGGACGGCAACCAGCGCGACATTGAACGCATCGGCCGCGTGCTGCTGGGCGAGGCCACCGGACTGGTGCTGGGCGCCGGCGCTTCGCGCGGCTTCGCCCACCTGGGCGTGATCAAGGCGCTGGAAGCGGCCGGCCGGCCCATCGACTGGATCGGCGGCAGCAGCATAGGCGCCATCATGGCGACGCCCACGGCCATGGGCCTCACCGCCGACCAGGGTATACGCCTGATGCGCAAGGCCTTCATCCGCGGCAAACCGTTCAGTGATTTCACCATACCACTGGTGTCGCTGCTGTCGGGTGGCCGCATGCAGCGCCTGTTGCGCGAACACGCCGACGTGCAGATCGAGGACCTGCCCATTCCGTTCTTCTGTATTTCCAGCCGGCTGGATGATGGCACGGTCAATATCCACGACCGGGGTTCCATGGCGCGCGCCCTGCAGGCGACGGCTTCCATGCCGGGTATCCTTCCGCCAACGGTAATCGATGGCCGGCTGGCAATCGACGGCGCGGTGCTGAATGGCCTGCCGGTCGATGTGATGTGGCAACAGGCCGTGGGTGAAGTGATTGCGGTCAGCCTGGCCTCCCACGGCGCCATGGAAGTGGATTATGCCGACACACCATCCGCCTGGGCGGTGTTGCGCCGGCGCTGGAATCCACTGTCCAAGCCCTACCGCGTGCCGGCCATGATGACGGTGGTGCTGAAAGCCACGGAACTGGCCACGCTGGCCAGCGTGCGCGCCCAGGGTGAACGGGCCAGCCTGCTGCTGGAGCCCGATGTGAAGCGTTTCGGGCTTACCGAAGTCCGGGCCTTCGATGACATTCTGCAGGCCGGTTTCGAGGAAGCCGAGGCCGCACTGGCCAGACATCACCATTAACGGAAAGGCTAACGCATGAAATTTACCGACATCCGCACCGGCGGCCTGCCGCTCCTGATGCTGGCGCGGCTGCGCCGGTATGGCAGCAGGACGTGGACGCCTACGAACTCTGGGACGGGGACGAGCTGATCGGCCGCTTCTGCCTGGACATGAACCCGCGCGACAACATCTGGAGAGTGAAATCATGAAAATACCCGCCCTTCGCCGCATCACCCTGGCCGGCCTGGCCTGCGCCAGCCTGCTGGCGGCCTGCAAGCCGGCTGAGAAGGCTGCGCCGGCCGCCGTTGAAAGCGCGCCGGTTGCCGACCTGGTTCTCAGCAACGGCTATGTCTACACCGTCGATGGCCAGCGCAGCGTGGCCGAGGCCGTGGCGCTGAAAGATGACCGCATCCTGTTCGTCGGCAGCACCGCCGAGGCCCTGCAGCATGCCGGTGAGGGCACCGAGGTGCGCGACCTGGGCGGCGCCATGGTGCTGCCGGGCTTCCATGACATGCACATTCACGGCCTGGGCACGGTGTCTCCCGATGCCTGCGACCTGGATTCACAGGCCTATTCCCTGCCGGACCTGGTCACATTCCTGAAGGGCTGCATCGAGCGCTATTCCATACCGCCGGGTGAGTTCCTCATCGTACTGCAGTGGAACTACACCGAAGGCAACCAGCCCACCGCGGAGTTTCCGCATATTCGCGCCGCGCTGGATGCGGTGTCCACGGAGCACCCGATTTTCCTCTGGGGTAACGATGGCCACCACGGCGCCGCCAACAGCGCCGCCTTCGCGCAGGCCAGGAACCCGCAGGGCGAAGTGGTGGGCATGAGCGCCGCCACGCTGGCTGCCGATTTCGCCGAATTCCGGCCCATGGTGGCGGTGGATGAGAAAGGCGAACCCAGCGGCGGCATCAATGAATCCGCGCGGATGCTGGTTCGTCCCGATTTCTTCGCCGATTTCCTCGGCTCGGGCGGGGATCCGGAAAAGATCATGCCCCGGGTGGCGCAGGTACTGGCCAGCAACGGCATCACTTCCATCCAGGATGCCTTTGTGAACCCGGAAGTTTTACATTCCTACGACTGGCTGGAGCAGAGCGGCGGTATGACCTTCCGCCTGCTCGCCGCCCTGGCGCCGCCCGCGGATGACAACCTGGAGGCGCTGGACGCTCACTTCGATTCCCTGAAGGCGCTGCGTGACGCCCATGCCGGCTCGGCGCTGATCAAGGCCGATGCCGTGAAACTGTTTTCCGATGCGGTATTGGAAGGCAACCCGCTGAGCACGCCGCCCACGATGCCGGTGGCTGCCGTGCTCAACGGTTTCAGGCAGCCCATTTTCGGCGGCAGCATCGAAGACGGCAGTTTCGACATCACCGGTTACGTGAACCAGGACAGTGAGTTGTGCCAGGCGGTACAAGCCGATCCGGAAAGTTTCATGGAAGACGAGGCTATGCAGGCGTTCTTGCGGGAGCAGGGCTACTACCCGCAGCAATGCATTCCCTACGGCGGCATCCTGGAGCATCCGGAAGAGTACATTCGCAGCTACATACGCAAAGCCACCGAGGCCGGGTTCAACGTGCATGTGCATGCGTTGTCCGACAAAGCCGTTCGCGTGGTGGTGGATGAGTTTGCCAGGGTCAAACCGTTGGCCGATGAAAAAGGCCTGACCCAGAGCATCGCCCATGCCCAGATCGTTCATCCGGATGACCAGCAGCGTATCGGCGAGCTGGGTGTCTACTCCGTGCTGACGCTGGTGTGGACGGCTTCCGGGCCGGAGTACGAGATGACAGTGGCGCCCTTCATCGATGAGGTGAACGGGGTGGCCGACCTGTACAACCCCGACCACTATTACATGCAGAATGTGTACCCGGCGAAAAGCATCCACGATGCCGGTGGTCCGCTGGTGCACGGCAGTGACGCGCCGGTGGGTACGCGCAATCCGATTCCGCTGGCGAACCTGCAGATGGCCATCACGCGCGGCGCCAACAGCGAAGGGCAGCAGGCCCTGAACCCCAAGGAAGCCATCGATGTGCATGAAGCCATTGCCGCGCTGACGATCAATGGCGCGAGGCTGTTCGGGCATGCGGACAACCTGGGCAGCATCGAGGCCGGCAAGCTGGCCGACCTCGTGGTGCTGGACCGGAATATCGTCGAACTGGCGGAAAGCGGGCGGGCGGATGAGATTGCAACTGCCCAGGTGCAGATGACGGTGTTCAACGGCCAGGTTGTTTTTGAATCTCAGTCTGAAGGTTCGAGGTAGGGCACCAGTTCCTCGCCGATGCGGGCGGCATCGCCCACCACCACCAGGGTCATGTCATCCGGCCTGAGGTATTGCGTGGTCACGCGGGAGATTTCGGCGGGCGTGAGCGCATACACCTGGCTGACGTAATCGGTGAGGTAGTTCTCGCCGAGGCCGTGCAGGTCGACGAAATTCAGCACGTTGATGATGCCCTGGCGGGTGGAATTCTGCAGCGTGAATACTCCGGCCAGGTAATTCTGTGTGGCCAGGAGTTCCTGTTCGGACGGAGGTTCGTCGCGCAGCCGGTTGATCTCCATGTACACCTCTTTGAGCGCTGCCGCCGTGTCATCGGTGGTGATGGCGGCATTCTGCACCCAGTAGGCATCATCCTTGCGCGCCGACAGGCTGCTGAAAGGTGAATAGGTATAGCCCTTGTCCTCGCGGATGTTGCGCGTGATGCGCGATGAGAAGGCCCCACCCAGCATGGAGTTGGCCGCCTGCAGGGCCACATAATCGCCCTGGCCGGGATCGGCTGTCACCAGCCCGAGGTACATGTTGGACTGGCTGGCGTTCTTGCGGTCGATCAACTCGACATACTGCCGGTCGGTTTTGGGTTCCGGGGGCATCTGCAATACTCCGGGGCCGGTTTTCCAGCTGCCAAACGCCTGTTCGATGGCGGCTTTCACCGCGGCTTCGTCGAACATTCCGGCCACGAACACATGGGTGCGCCGGGCGCCGAAGTTGTCATTCCAGAACTGGCGGATCTGTTCCACGGTATAACCCTGCAGTTGCTCGACGCTGGGGAACAGCCGGCCATAGGGATGATCGCCGTACAGCGCTTCTCGAAATGCCACCAGCGCCATGGTGTCGGGGTCGTTGAGGGCCACTTCGAGGTTGCGCAGGTAATCGCGGCGCAGCCTTTCCAGTTCTTCCTCCGGCAGCGCCGGGTGCAACAATACATCGGCCAGCAGGTTCGCCATGCCGGGCGCGAATTCAGCCAGCGATTCGCCGGTGACGAAAGTCTGGTCCAGGCCGACGCCGATGTTCAGGCTGCCGCCCATTTCCGCCGCTTCGCGCGCCACGGTTTCGGCGGAGCGGGTAGACGTGCCTTCTTCCATCAGGCTGGCGGTGAGGTCGGCCAGCCAGGTGTCCTGGCCTTCATTCAGGTTGCCGGCCATGACGATGGCGGAAATGGTTACCTTTGGAATGCTGCCGTAGGGCACCAGGGTGACCTTCAGGCCATTGGGCAATGCATAGTGTTGCTTCGCGGGCAGCTGGAAATCCCTGGGGGTGCCGCCCGGTGGTGGGGTTTGCTTCTCCGCTTCCTGCGCGGCCAGCGTGGCGCCGGAAAGCGTTACCAGTGCAAACATGGCCAGGAAGTAACATGTTGATAACTTAGCCATTGTCCTGCTCTCCGGTCGGGGTTGTGGTGGCAGCGCCTGCCACCAGGGCCAGTGTGGTGCGGTTGCTGCTGCGCAGGTATTCCTGCGCGGTTTGCTGGATGAGTTCCGGCGTCACGGCCTGCATGCCTTTCTCGAATTCATTGACCAGGCCGGGGTTGTCATCGAACAGGGCCAGCGAAGCCAGCAGGTCGGCCAGCCCAAAGCCATACGTGCTGCTGATCTGGTCGTAATAGCTTGAGCGCCATTTGACCAGTGCCCGCTCCAGGGTGGCGGCATCCACCGGTTCGTTGCGCAGCTTTTCGATTTCACGATCGATCACGGCCAGGATTTGCTCCTGGCTGGTGTCGGCGTCGTGAATGAAGGAGGCCGACCACAGCATGGGGCCTTTGTAATTCAACATGGTGCCGAGCAGGGCATTGATACCGCCACCCACGCCGTCGGTGATACCGGCCTGCTTCACCAGCGCCTGGTGCAACAGGCTGTCATCGCCCTGCAGCAGGATCTGGTCGATCAGGCCCATGGCATACCATTCCGGGCTCAGGCGCTCTGGCGCGTGGTAGGCAAAGGCAAAGGCGGGCCGTGGGGCCAGGTTGTCGGTCATTGATTCGGTTTTCCCGGCTTCCTGTCGCGGCTCGGAGATATCCGGCAGCACGATGGGTTCGGGCGAGGCGGGGATGTCGGCAAAGTACTTCTCCACCATGGCCAGTGCTTCGGAGGAATCAAAATCACCCACGATGGCGACGGCGGCATTGTTTGGCGCGTAATACTTCGAGAAGAAATCCGCCACGTCAGCCAGGCTGGCGGCGTCGAGATCATCCAGGTCGCCGTAGAAGTTGTGCGAGTTGTACCAGTTTTCATTGGCGTACTGCGGCAGCCACAGCCAGGGGAACCCGCCGTAGGGCTGGTTCAGCACGTTCACCTTGACCTCGTTCTTCACCACGCCCTGCTGGTTCTTGAGGTTCTCGTCGGTGATGTTGAGCCCGCGCATGCGGTCGGCTTCGGCCCACAACATGGTTTCCAGCTTGTGCGCCGGCACGATTTCAAAATAATTGGTGTAGTCGAAGCGGGTGGAGCCGTTCAGCACGCCACCATTGGCGTTGACCAGTTCGATGAACTCCATCTTGCCGAGGTTGGCCGAGCCCTGGAACATCATGTGCTCAAACAAATGGGCGAAGCCGGTGCGGTCGCGTGGCTCGATGCGAAAGCCGATGTTGTAATACACCGCCACGGTAACCACCGGAGCCGTGTGGTCTTCCGACAGGATGACTTTCAGGCCGTTTTCCAGCGTGTGGTAACGGTAATCGACAGTGAAGGGTTTGTGCCCGGTTTTTTCCGCTGATGCCGGGTCCGCTTCCGCTGCCGCGGTATCAGTTCCTGCCGGCGTCGGAGGCGGTGGCGGTTCCTGGCCACAGCCGGAGATCAGTATCATGGAGGCCATGGCCGCCAGCAAGCGCAGATGCATCGCAGTTCTCCCGCACGGTGTCGATAAATGGGGGCAAGCTTACCGTAATCTTCGTAGGGCGGAATATGCCAAAGGGCACCCCACGAGGGCTTTTTGTGGCTTGCGAAAGACTTCGCACTTTTGCCGGGTCTCATGGTCAACTCACCATGGAAACCGCCGGTTCATGAAAATGCCACAACACACCATCAAGCCATCCGAGATAACCAGCGAAACCAATTACCTCAAACGCCGCGAGCTGCTGGCGGCCTCGGGCTTCGCCCTGGCGGCCCTGGCCGGATTGCCTCGCATGTCTGCAGCAGCCATGGAAGCGCTGGAAACCGTACCCGGGCCCTTCAGCACCGATGAGGCGCCCAACAGCTGGGAAGACATCACCACCTACAACAACTTCTACGAGTTCGGCACCGGCAAGGATGACCCCTACCGCAACGCGCAGGATTTTGTCACACGCCCCTGGACGGTGCGTGTTTCCGGTGAATGCGACAAACCTGGTGACTACAGCTACGAAGACATCATCAAACCCCACACCCTGGAAGACCGCGTTTACCGCCATCGCTGCGTGGAAGCCTGGTCCATGGTGGTGCCCTGGGTGGGCTTTCCGCTCGGCGACCTGTTGAAGCGCTTCGAGCCCAACTCCAACGCGAAATTCGTGAAGTTCAAGACGCTTTATGACCCCAAACAGATGCCCGGGCAGAAGTGGCGCACGCTGGATTGGCCCTACGTGGAAGGCCTGACCATCGCCGAAGCCATGCACCCGCTGACCCTGATGACCGTGGGTGTATACGGCAAAACGCTGCCCAACCAGAATGGCGCGCCGTTGCGGCTGGTGATTCCGTGGAAGTACGGATTCAAGGGCATCAAGTCCATCGTCGAGATCGAGTTCACCAAACGCCAGCCACGCAACAGCTGGCAAATCTCCGTGCCCAGCGAGTATGGCTTCTACGCCAACGTGAACCCGAACGTCGATCACCCGCGCTGGAGCCAGGCGCAGGAACGGCGTATCGGCGCCGGCCTGTTTGCGTCCAAGCAGGAAACCCTGATGTTCAATGGCTATGCCGAACAGGTGGCCAGCCTGTACGATGGCCTCGACCTGCGCCGGAATTACTGACCAAACATACTTGAAAGACTCCACCCGAGGCTGGCTCAAGATCCTCACCTTCCTGGTCTGCCTGTATCCATTGGTGAGCATGGTTCTGGGCGCTTTCAGCCTGCTGGGTTATCGCCTGGGTGCCAACCCGGTGGAAGAGATGATTCACCAGACCGGCCTGTGGGGGCTGCGGTTTCTGCTGGTCACGCTCAGCATCACACCGCTGCGGGTGCTGACCGGCAAAGTGTGGCTGCTGCACTGGCGGCGCATGTTCGGCCTGTTCGCATTCTTCTACATCTGCATGCACTTCCTGGCTTACGCCTTTGTCGACCAGCGCTTTGCCTGGCAGTTGATACTGAAAGATATCGCCGAACGGCCCTACATCACCCTGGGCATGACCGCACTGGTGCTGCTGATCCCGCTGGCCGTGACGTCAACGAAAGGCTGGATGCGCCGGCTGGGGCGGCGCTGGCAGAAGCTGCACCGGCTGGTGTACGTAATCGCCATCCTGGGTGTATGGCATTTCTGGTGGCAGGTGAAACTCGACATTCGCGAGCCGCTGGTCTACGCCGGCACACTCGCGGTACTGCTGGGTTTTCGGCTTGTGGTAATTTGGCGCAGGCGCCGGAGGCGTCAACAACTGGCCAACGTTCCGAGGACCACCCCGCATGACCGTATTGCGAACACCCGATAGCTGTTTCGAGAACCTGCCCGGTTTTGATTTCAAACCGCATTACCAGGAAGTGCATGACCCGGAGTTTGGCCCGCTGCGCATCCACTTCCTGGATGAAGGCCCCGCGAATGGGCCCGCCAATAGCCATACGATCCTCTGCCTGCATGGCGAACCCACATGGTGTTACCTCTATCGCAAAATGATCCCGGTGTTCACGGCCGCCGGTTGCCGCGTGCTGGCGCCTGATCTCATTGGCTTCGGCCGCTCGGACAAATTATCCGAACGTGGGGATTACACCTATGCCCGGCACGTAGGGTGGATGAAAGACTGGCTGCATGCCGTTGGCGCGCGCGATGTCACGTTGTTGGGCCAGGACTGGGGCGGGTTGATCGGCCTGCGCCTGGTGGCCGAGAATCCAGACCTGTTCGCCCGCGTGTCGATTTCCAACACCGGCCTGCCCACCGGCGACCAGGGTTTCGGCGAGGCCTTTCTGCGCTGGCGCGAGTTCAGCCAGAAAGATCCGGAGTTCGATATCGGCTTCATCGTCAACCTGTTTGGCCGTGGCAACCTCAGTGAAAGCGAAGTGAACGCCTACCGCGCGCCGTTTCCAGATGATTCCTACAAGGCCGGCGCCAGGCAGTTCCCCATGCTGGTTCCCGCTGAACCCGACAACGTGGCGGCCGAGGACAACCGCCGCGCCTGGAAATCGCTGATGCAATGGCACAAGCCCTTCCTGTTGTGCTTTTCCGACAACGACCCCATCACCGGCGGCGCTGACAAGGCCTTCCTGAAGCTCGTGCCTGGCACGCAAGGCCAGCCGCACATCACCCTCAAGGGCCGGCACTTCATCCAGGAAGAGGATGGCGAAACCTGGGCGAGGGCGGTGGTGGCGTGGATGGGCTGAGCCTGGCCCCTCAAAACCGGTTCACAAACCTGCGCTTCTCGGGGTAGGGGAATACATCGGCC
>CBFGWJ010000037.1:0-10476 GCA_965652335.1 uncultured Gammaproteobacteria bacterium
TCGCCCATGCCGATGGTGAAGGCGCCCAGGCTGAACAACACCAGGCAGCCGGCGATCAGCAGCCAGGGGCTGCTGCCGAACTGCTTCACCGCGCGATGCAGCGCCGCATCGATGGCGCCGCTGCGGCGCAGGATGGCGATCACGCCGCCGGCGATGAAGATCAGGAAGATGATGTCATGCGCGGCGGACAGGCCTTTGGGAATGGCCTGCAGGAAATACCACGGTGTGATCGAAACCTGCTCGTCCGCGGCCAGCCGCTGGTAGGAATCGGCCACCACCATGCTGCGATGCGGGTTGTCGGGGTAGGGCTGCCGTTCGTAGGCACCCTGCGGGATCACATACACCAGCAACTGCGCCAGCACCACGATGGAGAAAATCAGTACCAGGGAATCCAGCGACCAGCGGCTCTTGTTCATGCCTGTTCCTTGTTATCAGGCGGCTTTTGGATGGGCAGCAGTATAAACCAGCCTGAGGGATCAGACGGCATTCAGGCCGGATAAGCCAGGTAGTGCCCGTCCACTTCCGCCAGCCTGAGGGCGGTATCGTACACTTCACTGAGCAGGTCGGCGCGCAGCACCTCGACTTTGGCGCCATCGGCCACCACCAAGCCATTCTTGAGGATGATGACGCGCTCGACTTCCCGCGGGATGTCATTCAGGTGATGGGTCACCCACAGCAGGCTCCGCCCGCGCCGCACGAGTTCACTGACCCGCGCCAAAAGGTCAAAGCCGGCAGCCAGGTCCAGCCCGGAAGTGGGTTCGTCAAACACCAGCGTGTGCGGATCATGCACCAGCGCCCGCCCCAGCAGGCAGCGGCGCTGCTGGCCGGTGGAGAGGGTGCGGTACTTGCGCTTCGCCAGCGGTTCCAGTCCCAGCAGTTGAATCACCGCGTCCGCCCGTTCCCGTTGTTCTGGTTGCAACTCGGCCCGGTGCCGGTCATCCAGCCCGATGCTGCTGAAGAAGCCGGACAGCACCACATCCGTCACCGGCACATTGCCGTTGAAGTCATGCTGCAGCTCGTGAGACACCAGGCCGATCTGCTTGCGCAGGGCCCAGACATTCCAGTGCTCCTCGCCGAGGATTTTCACCCAGGTGCCTGTCGTTGCCACGGGCCGCAATTCGCGGCTTAGGGTTTTCAGCAGGGTGGTCTTGCCCGAACCGTTGGGGCCGAGTATGGCCACGTGCTCGTTCTGCGCGATGGTAAGGGAGAAGTCACGCAGCACGCAGGTGGATCCACGCCAGACGGTAGCCTGGTGCAGTTCGATCAGGGGAACGGACGAGCGGTGCTCATCAGTGGCTTCGGTTGGGCTCGGCAATGTACTGGTCTTTCAGGTTCGGGTTCTGGGAAGCTGACAGCATGAACAGTGGCTGCCGCGCTTGCAAGTGATGATTCCACCACCATCCGGGCCGTGCACAGTTCATCATGGCTGGTCATAATGGCCAGCATGAATCCGAGCAACGGCCAGGAACCTGTTTGAACACCCGATCAGAAGACGCGCTGCTGTCACCGCCATCCACAGCCTGGTCGCCGCTGGGCATCAGGACCTTTCGCGCCATCTGGCTGGCCACGCTGGCTTCCAATATCGGTACCTGGATGCAGGAGATCGGCGCGGGCTGGCTGATGACTTCGCTGTCGCCCACGCCGGTTATGGTGGCGCTGGTGCAAACAGCTACCAGCCTGCCCATCTTCCTGCTGGCGTTGCCGGCTGGCGCGCTGGCTGACATGGTCGACCGGCGGCGTTACCTGCTGATGGTGCAAACCTGGCTGATGCTGGTTTCCGCTACGCTGGGCGTGCTGACCGTCATGGGCATCACCACTGCCTGGACACTGGTGTTGCTGACGTTTGCCATGGGCATCGGGTCCGCCATGCTGCTGCCCGCCTGGGCCGCATTGACACCCGAGCTGGTGCCGCGCAGCGAGCTGGCTTCAGCGCTGGCTCTCAACAGCATGGGCATGAACGTGGCCCGCGCGATCGGCCCGGCCATTGCCGGTGTGATTGTGTCGCTGGCGGGCACGGGCGCCGTTTTCCTGCTCAATGCGGTGTCTTTCCTGGGCGTGATCGTGGTGCTGTGGCGCTGGCAGCGCCAGGTCGAGTACAGCGAGTTGCCGGCCGAGCGGTTTTTCAGCGCGGTGCGGTCCGGCTACCGTTTTGCCCGCCATGCACCGGAACTGCAGGCGGCGATGATCCGTGGCCTGGGGTTTTTCATTTTTGCCAGCGCCACCTGGGCGCTGTTGCCGCTGCTGGCCCGCCATGCGGGTGGAGACCGGCCGCAGGTATTCGGCCTGATGGTTGCCGCCATGGGCGTGGGTGCCGTCAGCGGCGCATTGGCTTTGCCGCGAATCCGCGAGCGATATTCACGCGATGTGCTGGTGGCCGCATCCAGTTCCCTGTATGCCTGCGCCATGCTTGCGCTGGCCAGCTTTGATGCCTGGTACTGGTTGTGCCTGGCCATGGGTTTCAGCGGACTGGCCTGGATTGCGGTGCTGACCTCGCTGCAGGTTTCCGCGCAGATGGCGCTACCCAACTGGGTGCGTTCCCGCGGGCTGGCCGTGTTCATGATGACGTTCATGGGCTCCATGGCCTTCGGCAGCCTGCTGTGGGGCAAGGTGGCGGAGCACAGCAGCATCAGCAGCAGCCTGGTGATCGCCGCGCTGGGCCTGCTGCTGACCATCCCCCTGACCTGGCGCTGGCGCATCAGCGGCATCGGCAACAAGGACCTGACCCCCTCCATGCACTGGCCCACGCTGACGGCGCATGCCGCGATCCACAATGACCGCGGGCCGGTGCTGGTTACGGTTGAATACCAGGTGCGTGAGGACCGGCGTGACGAGTTCCTGAAGGCTATTCACGAGGTCGGTCGGTCACGCAAGAGGGACGGCGCATTTGCCTGGGGTATTTTTGAAAGTACTGATACGCCCAATCTTTTCATTGAAACCTTTAGTATTGAATCCTGGCTGGAGCATCGCCGGCAGCACGAACGCGTTACCGACGCCGACCGGGTTTTGCAGATGCAGGTCCGGGAATTGTTGCAGGACGGCAGTGATTCGACAGTCAGGCATTACGCCGCGCCACGCAAACAGCGTGGTTTCAGGTTCACCCGATAGACAAAAGGAGCGTTTCCATGAAGATCAATCGCAAGGGTTCTGCGCAGTGGCAGGGAGGAATCAGGGACGGCAAGGGCAGCGTTTCCACCCAGAGTGGCGCGCTGAAGGATCAACCGTACGGATTCAATACCCGCTTTGAAGACCAGCCCGGCACCAATCCGGAGGAATTACTGGCTGCTGCGCACGCCGGCTGTTTCACCATGGCGCTGTCCAAGATACTGGGCGATGCCGGGCTGACGGCCGAGCAATTGCACACCAGTGCCCGGGTGACGCTGGAGAAACAGGGCGAGGGGTTTGCCATTACGGCGGTTCACCTGGAATTGCGTGCCAAAGTGCCTGGCGCCGATGACGATGCTTTCCAGAAGCTGGCCGGCATGGCCAAGGCCAATTGTCCGGTTTCCAAATTGTTCAACGCGGAAATATCGCTGGATGCCGCTTTGGTTTGAGGAGAACACAATGCCATGAGCCCGCAGGATCAAGCCAGGAGTTTTGGGGTGGTGCCACCCGAACAGGCACTGAAAATGTCCGGCATCGAGTTTCTTTCCGCCATGCGCGACGGGCATTTTCCATCGCCGCCCATCAGCGAGACGCTGGATTTCTGGATGGTGAGCTGCGAAGTCGGGCGCGTGGTGTTTGAAGCCAGGCCTTCCGGGCGGTTCTACAACCCGATGGGCATGGTCCATGGTGGCTGGATGGCCACATTGCTCGATACCGTGATGGCCTGTGCCGTGCATTCAACCCTGAAGGCCGGGCAGGCCTACACCACGCTCACCATGCAAACCGGCTTTTTGCGGGCCGTGCATGAAAACACCGGCATCATCCGCTGCGAAGGCGTGATCATCCATGCCGGCAGGAGCACCGCAACGTCCACCGGGCAGCTGTTTGACCACCAGGGCCGCGTGATTGCCTATGGCTCGGAATCCTGCCTGATCATGAACCCGGCTTGAGCCGGCCATAAAAAGCATGGGCCCTTGCGGGCCCATGAGCATTCCGGTTTGGCTGTGGAGGGCCGATCAGCGGTAGCTGTACCCCACCTGCAGGCCGATGGTGCGTGGCGGGTTGAAGAACTGCACCTCACCGATGCTGTCGGCGAATATCGACAGTGTCTGGTATTCCTCGTTGTTCAGGTTGCGGCCGTACAGGTTCACCCACCAGCTGCCGCTGCCGCTCACCCAGCGGGCATTGGCATTGAGGGTGGTGTAGCCGCCACCGGTGAAGGTGCCGTGCAGGTCATGGTTGAACTCATCCGAGTAGTTCAGCGCGCCGCCGATCACAACCGTTGAGCTGCCGGCCAATCCGGAGAACGTATAGTCGGCTGTCAGCGTGCCCTTGAACTCGGGGCTGCGCGGCAGTGGGTTGCCTTTCACGTTGGTGGCCGGCAGGTCCAGGTTGAAGGGATCCTGGATGATCAGGTCGCTGTCGATGCTGCTGTCCACGTAGTTGAACCCGGCACCCAACACCAGGGCATCCGTTGGCACAAACTGGATGCCGGCTTCCACACCCTGCACGGTCACGTTGGGCAGGTTGGTCAGTCGCGGGCCATCCAGGTACTGGATGGACAACTGGTAATCCTCGTAATCGTAGTAGTAAACCGAGGCATCCAGCAGGAACAGGCCATCGGCGAAGTTCTGTTTCACACCCAGTTCGTAAGCGGCGATGGTTTCAGGCTCGATGTTGGGTACTACGCCACCCACCACGCCTGAGTAGATATTGAGTGCGCCACTCTTGAAGCCATGCGTGTAGGACGCGTAATACATGGCGTTGTCATTGGGCCGCCATTCCACGCCCAGCTTCGGGGTCACGGCTTCGTCATTGACGATTCCGGATGCAGCCGGATTGACGTTGAACAGGTTGACGGGGTCCCACCTCAGGCCGGTGATGTTTTTCTCATCCTTGGTCCAGCGCAAGCCGGCCGTCAGAGACCAGGTTTCCGAGAGCTGGGCACTGCCCTGGGCATACACGGCAAACGAATTGTTGTCCGACAACTGCCCGGTGCCACTGACCGGCACCAGGGCGGCATTGATGCCGAATGCACCCAGCCCCAGTCCATTGACCGTGGTGTCCCACAGTCCGCCCGGCTGGAAATCGGCATAGACGAAAGGCTGCCCGCCATTGAATACCGACATGAACGGCAGGATGAAGCCGTTGACCACCGGGCACAGACCGGCAAAGGTCGGGTTGTTGTCGGTGTTGCCGTTGTTGCAGGATGCCGGCAGGTACTCGGCGAAGTTGGCCGTGGTATTGGCGTAGTAGTCGCGTTGCTCGTCGAAATAGTACAGGCCGACGATACCGTTGAAAGTATCGGTGTTGTACAGCAGCTGCAGTTCCTGCGACCACCAGTCGTGCGAAGTGAAGGTGTCGTTGTGCACCAGGGTGAACACGGTGCCGTCCAGGTCGCCAAAACGATCGGTATCCTGCGTCTTGGTGGCGGAAATCGAGCGCAGCGTGAGCGCATCGTTCAGGTTCAGGTCCAGGCCCAGCCGGAAGCCGGTTTCCTCGAATTCGGCCACCGGTTCGGCATTGGCATTGACCTTCCAGGTGTCTTCTTCCACCGTCACATCCGTGACCAGGTCCAGCATGTAAGCGGTGCTGGAGCCCTCGAAGAACGGGTTGGTCTTGGTGGTGAAGGCATTGTGGAAGGGATCGTCGATGTAGCTGACGCCGAAGATGGCCGAGAACTGTTCGGTAGGCTGCCACAGGAAATCCGCACGCGCGGTGATGGCGTCCTGGTTCAGCTGGGTGCCGCCCAGCGCGGTGTTGTAGGTAAAGTTGTCCTGCTCGACCTTGGCGGCGGATACCCGCATGGCGAAGGTTTCGCCGAGGGGAATGTTCAGCGCGCCGCCGATCTTGCGGATGGGGAATTCGTCCCAGTCGAGTGAATCGTAAAAGCCCACTTCGGCATAGCCGTCAGCCTCGAAGGCTTCTGCGTTGGGCTTCTTGGTGACGTAATGAACCGCGCCGGCCGTGGTGTTCCGGCCCCACAGGGTGCCCTGCGGTCCTTTCAGCACTTCCACGCGTTCCACGTCGATGAACTGGGTGACAAAACCGGAAGCGCTGGCCTGGTAGACTTCATCGATGTAGTAACCTACCGCCGGGTCGCCCGAGGTGGAACCGAGGCCACGGATGGACAGCGATACCGTGCCGGTGCTGCTGCTCTGGCCGCCCACCACCAGTGCGGGGATTTCTTCCGCCAGGCGTTGCACGTCTTCAATGCCTTCGAACTGGATCTGCTCGCCGCTGATGGCGTTGATGGCGATGGGAACATCCATCAGGTTCTGTTCGCGGCGCTGTGCGCTAACTACAACCTCTTCCATGGTGGGGCGCGTTGATGCCTCCGCTTCTTCACTCTCTTCCGCCGCCAGCAGCATTCCGCCGGAGAGCGAGGCGCAAAGAGTGGAAGATACCAGTACTCCAAGGTACTTCCTGTTTAAATGTTTCATTTTCTACACCTGCTGCCAGTAAAGTTGAACTGCACTTTCCCCACGATGCTGCGCAATTCGCAGTCTCAGGAAGGCAGGCCTTCGGGCACGGCACAAATCGCCAGAACGGCGGCATGGGCCACGAACCGGAACTTGAAATGACCGGAGCCAGGCCTCCCTCAATGACATGAAACGTAAAATTGAGGGTACCCCTCAGTGGAATTTTTGGCAGGGTGAGCCGTAAGGGAAAACCGATCCGCCGGTGTTGCCAGGCCATGAGGCCCGGCGAGCGGGCCAGCCAAGTGGTGTCTAACTGCCTGCGGGTAGCTGGCTTTCAATCAGCAGGCGCGCTGCCCAGGGCAAGCTGTGGATGGGGCCCTGGCGGCACTGGAACGTCAGCCGGCTGATGTAACCCCCTTCCACCAGCAGCATGAGCGTATCGCCGAGCTGTTCCGGGTTGCGTGCGCCGGCCTGTTCGCACAGCGCGCGAATGCTGCTGCGCATGCGGTTCTTGTGTTCCATGATGACCTTGTGGCCCGGGTGATCATCCTGCTGGATTTCCACAATGGCGTTGGCCAGCGGGCATCCATGGCTGTCCTGGCGGCAGTTGGCGCCGACAAACGCATCCACCAGGGCCAGCAACTGGGCTTTCGGGTCGCCCGCCAGGGGTTCGGTGACGCTGTTCCACCATTCCCAGAAATCGCGCTGGTGGTCGCGCAGGCACTCGGCAACCAGTTCATCCTTCGAATCGAAATTGCGGTACAGGCTCATCTTGGTGGTGCCTGCATGGGCGGCAATGCCTTCCACGCCAACCGCCCGGATGCCATTGGTGTAGAACAGCTCCTTGGCGGCATCAAAAATGCGTTGCCGCGCCGGACGCCGGCCGGGACCCTTGCTGGTGTGCGCTGTTTCTGTGTGCTTTGGTGTGGCCATGACTATTTTCCTATTGACTTGAACTGATACCGATCGGTATCATGCCTGTCAAATGATACCGAACGGTATCGTCACATCGGCATTCTTGCAGTGTGACGAAATGATGTCAAGTTACTGAACAAAAGACCGGCTCTTAGATCGTCCATGTTCGCGGAGGCAGACAGCGATGAGGAAATGCCGGGCCAGGACTGCCGAAGTCCTGCATGGGAGAGACACGAATGAACAGGTACATTGCTTTACCCCTGGCGTTGATTGCCACCATTTTATTGGTGGCCGCTTGTGGTCCCAACGGTGGAACCGCTATCGCGGAAACTCCGGCCGGCCCGCCGCCGCCCGAGGTCAGTGTCGCCCAAGTCGTGCAGCGCCATATCGCGCAGTGGGATGAGTTCACCGGCCATGTTGAAGCCGCTGAAACCGTGGAAATCCGTCCGCGGGTATCAGGTTATATCGAGTCGGTGGAATACATCGACGGCGAGGAAGTGGTGCAGGGCCAGGTGCTGTTCATCATCGACCAGCGCCCCTACCGGGCGGAACTGGAGCGCGCTGAGGCCGAGCTGGCCCGCGCAAAAACGCAGGCGCAACTGGCCAAAACCGAAGTGGCCCGGGCGCGCAAACTGATCGACGCCAAAATGATTTCGCAGGAAGAGTACGACCAGCGCGCCGCCGCCGCCGAGCAGGGTGGAGCGGCCATTCGTGCTGCCGCGGCCGCTGTTGACGTGGCACGCCTGAACCTGGAATTCACCAGGGTGACTTCCCCCATCGATGGCCGCGCCGGCCTGGCGTTGGTCACACCCGGCAATCTCGTCACCACCCAGCCCAACGCCACCTTGCTGACCACGGTGGTCACGCTGGACCCGGTGTACGTATATTTCGAAGGCGATGAACAGACCTACCTCAGGTATTCGGAAATGGCCCGCACCGGTGCGCGCCCCAATGCCCGCGAAACGCCGATTCCGGTGCGTGTTGGCCTGGCCAATGAACAAGGCTTTCCCCATGACGGCAACATGGATTTCGTGGATAACCAGCTCAACCCACAAACCGGTACGATACGCGCCCGGGCGGTACTGGATAACAGCAAGCGGATATTCACGCCGGGGCTGTTTGCCCGGGTGCAGCTGCTCGGCAGTCCGGCCACCGACACCCTGCTGGTGGATGACAAGGCCATCCTCACCGATCAGGATCGCAAATACGTTTATGTGCTGAATGCCAACAACCAGGCCGTGCGCCGCGACGTCAAGCTCGGCCGCCTGGTGGATGGCATGCGCGTGATCACCAGCGGCCTGGATGCCGAGGATGTGGTGATCGTGCATGGCATCCAGAAGATTTTCTATCCCGGCATGCAGGTGGCTCCGCAGCCGATTTCCATGGGCGAAATGCCGGCCTATGCGGCCAACAGGACTCGTGATCTGGCTGCGTTGGATCATGGTGCGGATCATGGTGGCCAGCCACTGGCCATGGACAGCGGCAAGCCATAATGAACTTCTCCAGCTTCTTCGTGGAACGGCCGATTTTCGCGGCCGTTCTCTCCATCCTGATTTTTGTCGCCGGTGCGATCGCCATTCCGCAGATGCCGATCACCGAGTATCCGGATGTGGTGCCGCCTACCGTGCAGGTGACGGCCACCTATCCGGGCGCCAATCCCAAGGTGATTGCCGAAACCGTGGCCTCGCCGCTGGAGGAGGCGATCACCGGCGTCGAGAACATGATGTACATGAAGTCGGTGGCCGGCAGCGATGGTGTGCTGTCCATGACCATCACCTTCAAGCAGGGCACCGACGTGGACCAGGCCCAGGTGCAGGTGCAGAACCGCGTCAGCCAGGCGTTGGCAAGGCTGCCGGAGGACGTGCGCCGGCTCGGCGTCACCACCCAGAAGCGTTCGCCCAACCTGACCATGGTGGTGCATCTCACCTCGCCGGATGCCCGTTACGATACGGTGTACCTGCGCAACTACGCGGTGCTCAATATCAAGGACGAACTGGCGCGGCTGCCCGGCGTGGGCGAAGCGCTGATTTTCGGCGCCGGTGACTATTCCATGCGCATCTGGCTGGATCCCGACCAGATCGCGGCCCGCGACATGACCGCCACCGACATCGTGCGCGCCATCCGCGAGCAGAACGTGCAGGTGTCCGCCGGACGTCTCGGTGCGCCGCCGCAGCCCAACCCCACCGACCTGACCCTGTCCATCAACACGCAGGGGCGGCTGGTGTCCGAAGCCGAGTTTGGCGATATCGTGGTGAAGACCGGCGAGAACGGCGTGATTACGCGCCTGTCGGAAGTGGCGCGCATCGAGCTGGGCGCTTCGGTGTATGCCCTGCGCGCCCTGCTGGACAACCAGCAGGCCGTGGCCATACCGATTTTCCAGGCGCCGGGTTCCAATGCCATCGAGCTGTCCGACAGCGTGCGCAGCCGCATGGCCGAGTTGTCGCGCAATTTCCCCGAAGGCATCGCCTGGGAAGTGGTCTATGACCCGACCGTGTTCGTGCGGGATTCCATCAAGTCGGTGGTCACCACCCTGCTGGAAGCGATCATGCTGGTCATCATCGTGGTGATCCTGTTCCTGCAGACCTGGCGCGCTTCCATCATTCCGCTGCTGGCCGTGCCCGTGTCCATCGTCGGCACGTTTGCCGTGCTCTACATGCTGGGCTTTTCCATCAACACCCTGACGCTGTTCGGCCTGGTGCTGGCCATCGGCATCGTGGTGGATGACGCCATCGTGGTGGTGGAAAACGTCGAACGCAACATCAGCAACGGACTGGCCCCCAAGGCCGCGGCCCACCAGGCCATGCGTGAAGTGAGCGGGCCGATCATCGCGATCGCGCTGGTGCTGACCGCGGTGTTCGTGCCCATGGCCTTCCTGTCCGGCGTGACCGGGCAGTTTTACCGCCAGTTCGCCGTGGCCATCGCCGTGTCCACCATCATCTCGGCGATCAATTCGCTGACCCTCTCGCCGGCCCTGGCGGCCAGCCTGTTGCGTTCGCATGATGCCGAACCCGACCGCCCGACGCGCATCATCAATGCG
>CBFGWJ010000038.1:0-10458 GCA_965652335.1 uncultured Gammaproteobacteria bacterium
TCCACCGCCTCACGGCCATTGCGGGCCTCACCAATCACATGCACATCCGTTGCGGAGTGCAGGCGGTGCTTCAGGCCGCGGCGGGCCAGGGCTTCATCATCAACAATCAGTGTGTTTAACATGATCTCACTAATTCTGTGGCATCGCCTGGTTCATCTCACGTGCTGATAGTCATCCCTGGAGAAAGTCGCGTAGCGAGCATTATATTCAAAAACAGCGCTACTTTTGTTCAGGAAAACGTCCCCTGATATCCTGTGGGTCAGGCAACCTGGCATTCGGTAACATCGTCATGTTTCATGCACCGGGCTCCTTGCCATTAACCCGTTGCCCGCGTTGCGCCTGAATCGTTGATTTCGGAGTTCTACGATTTTAAGCTCGTCGTTGGGGAGCACGAATCGTGACCAGGTTGGCAGGAACTTGAGTGCAGTCTGGTCGGTTCATGCCATCAACCGGTTTTTCATCTATGGGCAGAACATTGCCACTTTCCCGAAATTTGCTTACCTCATCGATTGCGCAGTCCAATGTCCAGTCCTTTGTCCTGGCCAATGTCCAGGCCATTGCCCTGGCCATTACTCTGGCGGCACTGCTGCTGTCCTGTCCCGCGCAGGCTGATTACGCGCGCGGGCTGGAAGCCTACCAGAACGGCGAGTTCGATCACGCCTTTGCTGAGTGGAGCCATGTTGCCGACAGTCCACCCGATACGGTTGAGCCGGCTACCCGGGCCGAAGCTTTTTTTGGACTGGCTACTTTGTACTGCAATGGCCAGGGCGTCTGGCAGGATTTTGCAGCATGTGCAGACTGGCTTGCACAAGCAGCGGAACTCGACCACGTCGGGGCGCAAGCCAGCCTGGGCTATCTGCACCTGGCCGGGCGAGGGGTCATGCAAAGTGACACCGAGGCCCTGAAGTGGCTGGAGCCGGCGGCACGTCAGGGTGACACGGTGGCCCAATACAACCTGGGGATGCTCTATCGCGATGGAATCGAAGCGGGGGAACCTGATCCGGAAAACGCCCTGGTGTGGTTGCGCCAGGCCGCTGCAGGCGGTCACGCAGCGTCAATGGCCATGGTTGCTGAGGTAGAGCGCGAGCAATCGGTCGCTGTCCACAGCGGGCCGGCGACCACCGAGGTGAATGCGGAATTCCAGGCAGCTGATGCGACCACAACGGATGATCCCGCCGGTTTACCGGCTTCGGCCTCACCCCAAACAATTGCCAGGGCAGAGCCAGTGGCCGCCGGGGCACCACCATCCGCGGAGCCGGCCGGAGCATCGTCTGCCAAGGGAGAGGAGTGGATACGCGAACGTGACCCTGAGCATTACACCATCCAGGTCATCGCGCTGCTGAATTTGCAGAAGCTGCACGACTTCATCGACAGCAACCCGGATTTGGCGCCTTACGCCATTTACCGCCGGGATCTGGAAGGCAAACCTTTATGGGTGCTGGTCCAGGGAGATTATTCCGACGTGGAGCAGGCGAGAGCCTCGGTGCGTGCATTTCCGCCGGGCCTTCAGCAACGCGACAAAATGTGGATCAGGCGCTTTGCCATGATTCAGGCCACTTTGCCCTGAAGCACTGCCAGGGTTCCCGCGGTGTTTCGGATGGAACTGGGATGCCGGTTGCTGCCCTGTTGCCGGGTTGAGAAGTTGCAGGTCTTCCGGCTGGATCGTGTATCAGCGTGAGATCAACAGGGGTCTGCCTTCCAGCGGACCGAGGCGGCTGTTGCGGGCGCAATACTTCAGGTCGGGCGCCTTGCATTGACAGATGACCAGGGCCTTGCGATGCGCGGCCTCTTCGACCACAGCTTGGCCTTCTTCATTGAACCGGATCTTGGGTATCGCCAGGCCCTCCGAAATGGCCATGACGGAACCGGTTTCCAGGTCCATGGCCAGGCGGTTGGCCCCGGGAGTCTGCGTCATCGACCACGCCCACAATCCGTTCTCCTCCGGCACCCGGGCATGATTTCGGGCCAGCTCCAGCAGGTCTGTGCGGTGGGCTTTGAGCGTATCGATGCTGGGTCCCTGCCAGGCATAGCCGGTGGCCGAATAGCAGCCGCTACTCATCATCCAGTGGGATTTCTCGTCTGCGTAACGCAGCATGAACTGCTCGGCGGCAAAGACCATGTTCGAGACAAACAAACCGGCAAGCACGGTTGCGAAAATTTTCACTCTGCTTCCCCTTCCACGCCATCCGGAGCCACTGATTCCCAGGTGTCCGGATCGATCGGCAGGTTGACGACAAACGGTGGTGCGAACCCCTCCAGTGCGTTTGCCGTCGCGTCATCGGGGTGAGGCACGGATTCCGCCGCCTGAAGGTCGGGCATCAACCGGTCGCATTGGCCGGGGTCAGTGCCGGCAATGCTGCCTGGAGGGCAACACCGGTCGGGACTGATGGCCGGTTGCAGGGTCCACCCCGCGGGGCAACCGCAGGAGGGCAATGTGGGATACTGGTTCACGCATGCGGGCAGCTTGGGGTTAACCGGCGCGGGATTGCAGGTCGCATCACCGAAATTGCCGTTGCAAATGACCGCTTCCGCTGCATATTCACAGGGTGACCCTGAGACTACCGCCTGGGAAGACCATACTGACTTGATCGTGTTCGACGAACAGGCGCTCGCGGTCTCACGAAACAGCCAGCCGGTTACCCCGGCACTGCTGGCACCCACTGCGTAGCTGGGTCCGCCCTGGGTTGCATAGAGGTAGCCGACGCCTCCAGTGCCGGGCAGCAGGTCGATGCCCATGTTGTCCGCTGACTCGGCACCTGCCGGCGCGATGCATTCCGAGCCGAGGCTGCAGTTGTCCTCGGTGTAGAAAATGCGCTGCCGGCTGGTAAATCGATCATCCCGCACGCCAATCAGCGCGCGGTAGTTATAGTGGTCAGGGTCTGGCGCAAGCGGCGGGACGCTGCGGTCAATATAGGGAATGATGGGTGACTCATGCTCGTCAAAGGCAACGGCCTTGCCCAATACGGTGCCATCCTGGTCGATCACATAGACTGCTTCGGACTGTTTCTTGACTGAATACTTGAACACAGCGTCGCGTATTGCAACGATGCCGACGATAAGTCCGATTCCCAGGATGGTCATGACCAGCACGAGTTCGAGAGTAATGATGAAGCCCGACTGGTTGCTGATTGCGCGCTTTCCCCAGGTTGAACGTTTCAGCTCCCCGGGTTGCGATTTCCGTGACCGGGTTCCGGCAACTGTTCCTGTCTGTTCCATAGCATTCACTTTCAAGTTCTTGTCCGCAATGTCCGGAGGTTCCCTGGATTAAAACGCGTTGATGAACATGGTGAACGCCTCGTAAAGCTCCATGCCGGCCGGGAAGAACACCAGTACCAGGAGTATCGGCATGCTGACCAACAACATGGGAAACAGCGCCATCAATGCTTTGCGGTCCACCATTTCAGCACCTCGTTCCCATTGCCGGGTTCGCAACAGGTCGGATTGCGCTTCCAGGGTCTCCGCGACCGGTGAGCCGGTGCCAAGCCCCACGTTCATGACCGCCGCCAGCCGCTGCAGGTCCGCGACGCCGGTACGTTCGGCCAGGCGATTAAAAGCTGCCTGACGGTCGCGTCCGGCGGCCATTTCCTGCGCAATGAGCGCGACTTCCCTGGTCAGCGGATTGCCCCTGGGCAGGCCGTAGCGGGCTGCCTGGCTGAACGCTTCCGCCAGGCTCTGGCCCGAGCGCAGGAAAGCAACAATCAGGTCCACGAAAAAGCTGATGGACTGTTCAATGGCCAACCGCCGGCTTTGTCGCCGCTGCAACAGCCAGATGTCGATGCTGACGAATCCGGCCAGGGCTGCTGTCAAAACGGCAATGAAGGATATTCCGGATTCAGACCATTCCAGCAGGATGGACGGAAGCAGCAGTGCCAGGAGGAGCTTGCCGCTCCAGTAGAGGCCCTTAACCTGGTCGGGAAGAAAGCCGGATTGGCGGATCAGCCTGGCCGGATAAAAGGTGAAACCTGGCTGCGGCTCGTCGAACGGGTCCTTCTTTTGGGTGGCAAGGTCGGAATTTTTCTCAAACCGGAAGGTAACGTATATGAGAAACGCCAGGACAGCGAAAATGATGAAATCGAACCACCAGTTCATGTTCCCGTCCTCAGGATGCGGAGCAGCCAGAAGAGCCCGATGATTTGCAGCATGACGGCGGCAAACAGATAGGTGGGGCCTAGCGGGTGAGCAACCAGCGTGTCCAGCCACTGTGGCTGTTTCCACATGAATACCGGAATGACCAGGTACGGCAGCAGCGCCACGACAACCGATGCGTACCTGGCGCCCGCCAATTGCCCCGAAATTCTCATGCGCACCTTGATACGCTCACGAATGATGCGGCCGACGGAACGCAACAGTTCGCCGAGGTCGCCACCGGCATACCACTTGGCCACCAGCATGCGCGTGAACAGTCGCACACCCTCGGAATCATAAAGCGCACTCATCTGCGCAGTGGCCTTTTCAATGGTCAAACCGATTTCGAGACGTTTGACGATCTCATTCAACTCGGTTTGAACGGCGCCCCTGGAAGCCTTGGCAGCCTCGGTCAGCGCACGCAATGGGTTTTCACCACCCTGCAGGGCGGCATGCATCAGCGCTATGGCATCAACCAGTTGGGCTTCGAACCGCCGGGCGCGCCAGGCGGTCAGTTCCCGCAGCAAGGCAAAAGCCAGGGCGACCACAGCGCAGCCGGCCAGCGAAGCCAGCAGGAATGAATCGGGAAACAGCTCCAGGAAGAGCAGGAACACCATGGCACCAAACAACACGGCTCCCGCCCCGAAAAACAGCGGCTCGATTCCCAGCCTGAGGGTGCGCAGTTGCGATCCGATGCTCAGGCGGCCTGGCTTGCCAGCTTCGGCGGGCATGTCGCTTTCATCCAGCCCCGTGTTGCCCGCGAGCAGGTTTCGTTCACGTGCGTGCACCAGGTACCGGCTGACAGCGAGGGCGACAAACGCCGCCAGCGCCAATAAAAACAGGGCGGTTTCGATCAACATGCGGGCGGCACCGAGGGCTCGGCCACAGGATTGGCCGCAGAATCAGCCAGGGACGGATCGGGTTCATAGCCCCGTTCGGCAATTCGCTGCAGGTAGGCATTGAGTTCGCCGGTAGCCACGTGCTGCCCGGCGGGACCTGTCTCGCTGCCGCCGCGGTTCGCGCGGTAGCGGAAAAGTTCACGCGTTGACAGTGAGTCTTCCACGTTTGTCACTTCACGAATGCTCACGACCCTGCGGCTGCCGTCACTAAAGCGCATCAGATGGATAATGAGATGTATCGACGCGCCAATCATTTCGCGAATGGCCTCTCTTGGCACGCCCATATCGCTCATCAGGACCAGCGTTTCAAGCCTGCGCAGCACGTCCTCGGGACTGTTGGCATGCACGGTCGTGAGGCTTCCGTCGTGGCCCACGTTCATGGCCTGCAGCATGTCGAACACTTCACTGCCGCGTACTTCACCGACGATGATCCGGTCAGCGCGCATCCTGAGCGCTGACCGCACGAGCTGGCGCAGGTCAATGCCGCCACGACCTTCCACATTGGCCGGGCGGCATTCCAGCGGAATGACATGCGGGTGCTCCAGGCGAAGCTCCGCCGTCTCTTCAATTGTGACCACGCGCTCGCCCTGCGGAATGTAACGCGAGATCAGGTTGAGCAAGGTGGTTTTGCCGGCAGCCGCGCCGCCGGAAATCACGATATTCAGTCGTGCCTTCACCACCAGCTGCAGCAGCTTCAGCATGGGCTCGCTGATGAATCCGCTGTCCAGCAATTCCTGCGTATCAAAGGGTTTCAGGCGAAACCGGCGGATCGAGACAATGGTGCCTTTGGCGCACAGGGCCGGGATGATGGCATGCAAGCGGCTGCCGTCGCGCAGGCGGGCATCCACCATGGGTGAGCCGGTATCCAGGTGGCGGCCCTGTGTGGCCACCAGTCGGTCGACGATATGCCTAAGGTGTTCGTCATCGTCGAAACGCACATCAGTCTTTTCCAGGCGGCCAAAGCGGTCCACCCAGACCTCAAACGGGCCGTTCACCAGTATGTCCGAAATATCCGGATCCATCATGAGTGGCGCCAACGGCCCCAAACCACCCAGTTCCTCAAGAATTTCTTCCTGGATCTGCGCCTGTTGCTGCGCAGATATTTCCATGCCATTGCTCGCCTGGATGTCTTCCACCAGCCATCCGACGCGCTCACGAACCACTGAGGGATCTGTGAGCAGGGCGGCGCCGTCACTTTCGATGGAATCGATCAGCCGCCGATGAACCAGTTGCCGCAGACGGCGAAACCGGTTGCGCTGACCGCTTTCACCCCGTTCGTCCATCATTCTGTCCGCGTCACCCTTCATGCAGTCTGTACCTGTTCTTCGTGATCGTCCCTCGGGCTGCCACGCACCTGGCCTGGCAGGCGCAAGGCGCGATCAGTACCGAACCAGAACCGTGGAGCGCTCCAGCCCGTTGACGATCTCCACTGGCCGGTGTGTGATGGTGGGCTTGACCTCGAGCAACTGGCCCTGATTGACTTCGGACTCGCCGTGCAGCACCAGGCTCACCTCTTCCTCTTCGCCGATGCCGGCCAGGGGATAAACCTGCCCGGGCGCCACGGCCAGAACCATGGACGATCCTTCCTTGTCTTTCCCGGTGCTTGCTTCGGGCATGTGGGTCAGCGCCGTCAGCATGCCGCGCCCTTTCGCTTCGGAATCGGCTTTTTTCGAAACCGGGTTGAGCACGCCTACCACCAGAACATCCTGCGCCACCATTCGCACGCCCGACTTGCCCCTGGCCAGTATGTCCAGACGATCGCCAAACCGTAACTGGCTGTAAGGGATGGATGTCTTTCTTGGAGTCAGGGTGTATGCCACCCGGCCCTCCGGAACGCGTTCCGCAAGCCACGCCCTGGGCGGCGTATTCAGCTCATCACGGGAAAAAACCTCGCCTTTTGGTTTGGGCACTTTAAGCTGCTTCCCTACCAGCGCGCGCGGATCATTGATACTGCCCTCGGCATCGCGGCTGCGCGCGAGCTTCAGGAATTCCGGCCGGATGACCTCTCCGGCTCTCAGATCGGTGCTGGCAACCCAGGCTGGTTCGGTCATGGCACGGTATACCTGGCGGGAGCCCAGCACCGCAACCAGAAAGCCCGAAACACCCAGGAACATGACCGTAGCGATCACGCTACCTCTAATCTTCCTGCTTTTCACTCCCTACCTCCTAAGAAACTTGAAACCAGACCGGGCATGGGAAAATGGCCCTTGCCTTGTTGTTCGGCTGACTGGCAGCTATTTGCCCGGCCGAATGCCAGCCGGGCAAATAGATGTTTCCATCACGATATCCAGTCAGAACCGGACTCGATCAAGGGGTTACCAGGGTACCAACAGCTACATCGCCCGGATTCGCAGCACTGCTGGAAGCCAGTCCAGGAGTCAGGCTGGAACCCTCGACGCTGTCGACTGCCAGATAGCTGAATTCACCGGTGTCACCTGCAAAGACGTCCGTAGCATCGCCCCAGGATGAACCCTCGGTCGCCGCGGATGTCTGCGGGTTCGCCAGGCCGTTAAACGCATAGCTTTGGTCGAGCGCGCCTACGGCTTCCGCCACATCTTCCATTTCCCCGGTCAGGGCATCGCGCATGGTAACCAGGCCGACGGTCAGTCCCATCACCATAATGGTGACAATCAGGACCAAT
The DNA here is from genome assembly GCA_965652335.1 of uncultured Gammaproteobacteria bacterium. Classification (GTDB taxonomy): domain Bacteria; phylum Pseudomonadota; class Gammaproteobacteria; order Xanthomonadales; family SZUA-36; genus JAWXBM01. The sequence goes on from CBFGWJ010000038.1 coordinate 7,666, forward strand.
TCGGAGGTCAGCACGAAGCCACCCTGCTTTTTGGACTTCCTTTTCATCTCTTTCATGATATTTCCTCGTTTACTGCAATAAAAAAAGATTAATCCTCATCCGGAGACTCAAAACCCGGACCAGGCTCTCCCCAACACTTGCCCGCATGATGCGGAAAGCATTGCACCAGCCCGCATGTATCCGCATGGAAGCATCAACAAAGCAAGGCTTCTTGCAACGGCGCTGATACCTGGCGACGTTGCAATACTGGCGGAATTACACCCCTGAACTCTTACTATTGCTCAATGTAACCCCTGTTTGCCGGAGCCAGATCGATCGGGTCCCGGTTTTCAAAATAACTCATGTTTCGGCATTCCTCGTGTTCGGTCAGGCCGATCAGGCGCGCCAAAGCCGGGCTGAAATCCGGCTTTTGTTCCAGCGCGGTCTGGTACAGGAAGCAGGCTTCCTCCCATTTCTGCTCGGCTTCGCAGATCAGGCCATGATGGTATGAAAGGCGCCAGCCTGCGGCACCCAGCCGGCCGGCTACGCCCAGGACTACCCGCGCCGCTTCATACTTGCCCTGCAGGTAGTAGGCGGCCGCCTGGGCCTCACGCAATTCGGAATGATCCGGGGCCAGCATGATCTGCCGGTCGAGGAGTTCAACAGCCAGGTTGGCATTGCCTTGCTGGAGGGCAATGTGACTGCGCAGCACGGCGGCTTCAGGGCGAGCGCCACGGTGCGATAACAATTGGTCCAGGTAATACTGCGCCTTGTCCATGCGCCCGCTTTCGTAATTGAAGCTGGCATTGGTCATCAACACGCGTTCATTGTTGGGAAACTCGGCATACAACCGCTCGGCTTCACGCAGGACGCGGTCGCAATCGAGCGTGGCATGGTCGATTTTCCACATTTCACGACAGGTGGTGCCATCCTCGCGCGCCTGTTGATACATCATCAGCAATTGGTCCAGGCGCGCGTCAGGATCGGGATACTTGTTGCGATGCTGGTCCATCGATACGCAGCCTGTTGCCAACGCACAGACAGTGAATAGAGCCGCAAGCCGGAACAGTTTGAAGTCGTGGGCCATGTTTCTTGCTCCCTGATTCATGTTGATGCTCACTTGGACTGACCCGCCGCCGGATCGGGCATGCCGACTGCCTTGCCGAGGAGGTCAAAGGCCGGGGGAAATTGCCACAGGGCCACATTGTCCAGGGGTTCGCGCACAAGGGTCGGAGTGACGATGATGACGAGTTCGAAGTCGTCATCCATCTTGTCAAAGGTTTTGGCCAGCCAGCCGACGGCCGGAATGTTGTGTATCCCCGGCGTGTAGGACTTGCTGTCGGATACCCGGCGGGAAACCAGGCCACCGATGACCAGAGGCTGGCCGTCCCTCAGGTGAGTGGTTGTCTGGATACTGCGGGTGCTGAAAGCCGTGGTATTGAGCTGTGAACCGGTGCTGGCGGCAATCTGCTGCGTCAGGGCGGTGTCAGGCGCGGATACTGAAGGCCTGATGTTCAGCGTAATGCGATCATCTTCGCCCACCAGCGGTCGTACCGAAAGCTGCACGCCGAAAGGCCGGAACTCGGTACCGCTGAAAACTCCGGGCGTATTGACTCCGTTGGCGGCATCGCCGTTGCCAATACCGGCCGGCGCGAACGCGCTGGGTACGGGCACTTCACCGCCAACCTGGAACACGGCGGATTCGCCGGCCAATACGGTCAGCGTGGGACGCGACAGCGTGCGCGAAAGGCCTTCCTTTTCCAGCAGGGAAAACAGCAGGTCAAACGCCAGGTCGCTGCCACCTATCTGGAAGCTGTTGGTGAGCGTACCACCGAGTATCTGCAGGGCATTCTCGATCTGGCCGGATCCCATGGCGCCGATTCGTTGCGCGGCATCCGGCTGGATCACCATTCCGGTGCCGTCCGCGGACATGGAATTGGCCTGGTAGCCATCCGTAACCAGGGTCAGGTCCGGGCGCCAGTTCTTGATGCGGCTGCGGTTGACTTCATGAATCTGCACCGCGACACGTACCTGGGGCAGATCACGCACTTCGATCATGGACAGGATCCGGCCATCGGCTATCGACAGCAACTTCGCGCGCCCGATATTGGCCTTGATTTCATTGCGCAGCCGGTTTGAGCCATTGCCGCCAAAAAGGCCGGACAATGCGCTGTTGGTCATGTTGTTCATGTTGGCTGCGTCGTCTTCCCGCTGGCTGACCAATGAACCCGATTCGTCGGCAATGACTTCAATGATGTTTGCCGTGTTGATTTCCGCGTTGTTGCCGAGAAAAAGCCGCGCCGCGATGGTCAGGACACGCACCAGTACGACCTGGTTTGGAACTTCGCCCTGCAGCAAAAGCGTATCGATCGAGGTATTGGGCGTATCGCCTCTCTGGATGCGGCTTACCGTGACATCGGCATCGCCCAGTCCGTTCAGGCTGCGAATGGCTTCAAGGATTTTCTGCTCGCTGCTCAGGGATTCCTGCGCAACTTCGAGCAGGTTGATGATGGCGGTAGCCGGTCGCGGCGGTGGCGTGCTGCCGGCGGCGTCCTGCATGGCCACGTTGTCAAAGCGATCATCAGAGGCATCGAGATAGTTGCGGACCGCTGCTTCCGCCGCATTGCGGACCGCGAAAGTCGCTACCGTTCCACGCAGCACCAGTGCATTGCGATCTGGGGTCAGTTCCAGCTGGATTGCAGGATCGATCTCCAGCAATGCCCGATGCAGTACGGACAGGTCTTCGTTCACGCTGAACAGGAAATTCTCGGTAGTACCGTCCGGGTACCAGATGATGACGCTGGTGCGGCCGAC
>CBFGWJ010000039.1:0-10419 GCA_965652335.1 uncultured Gammaproteobacteria bacterium
TCAGGTCCTTGAAGCCGGGCGCGTAGTCGTTGATCTGGTTGACCACGGTCTGGCCAAAGGCATCGCGCTGTTCGTCGGTCCAGTCCTTGCCGTGAACCTTCGGCGGCACGTACTGCACGAACACCGACATGAAGTGCTTGCCCGGTGGCGCCATGGTCGGGTCGGTGAGCGAGGGAATCAGCATGTCGATGTACGGGTCCTGCGACCAGATGCCGTTCTTCCAGTCGTCATAGGCGCGCTCCAGGCGCGCAACGGAATCGATCAGGTGCATGTCACCCTTGATCAGTTCCGGGTTGTTGCGCAGGGCGGGGAAGTCGGGCAAGCCGTCCAGTGCGATGTTGAGCTTGCCGGAGGACCCGCGAATCTTGAAATGCTTCACTTTCTTCAGGAATGAAGGGGAGAGGTCTTTCTCATCCATGCACTCCAGGAAGGTGCGCGGGAACGTCATGTTGGAGACCACCACGTCGCTGTAGTACTCGTTGCCATTCTCCAGCGCCACCCCGGTGACCTTGCCGTTCTTGACCATGATTTGCTCGACGCCGGAACCGCAGACGGTTTCACCGCCGTGGTCGGCGAAACAGCCGGCCATGGCCTTGGCCACCGCGCCCATGCCACCACGCGCGAATCCCCACGCACCCATGTTGCCGTCCACCTCGCCCATGGCGTGGTGCAGCAACACGTAAGCAGTACCCGGTGACATCGGCCCCAGCGCGCTGCCGATAATGGCGCTGCCAGCGTAAGCGCCTTTGAGCAGCGGGCTCTCGAAGTACTCATCGAGGTAATCCGAGATACTCATGGTATAGAAGCGCATCATGTCGTAGATCACGTCTTCACCGAGCTTGGTGAATTCCTTGCCGAGGTAGAGCAGCTCGCGAATGTCGCGCAGCTTGAAGGAAGTAGGGTCGGGCGCCATGCGCAGCAGGAATTTCCGGATGAAGCGGCACTGGCGCATGATGTCGCGGTGATAACGCACCGAAGCATCGGCATCGCGTTCGCTGTGGCGGGCGATTTCGCGGCGGCTTACATCTTCATCCACATAGCTGCCAAGAATGTCGCCGTTTTGTGCCATGGTCACACTACCACCGTAAGGCACTACCTGCAGGCCGTATTTCTGCAGGTTCAGGCTGCGGAATACTTCCGGCCTGAGCAGGCTGCAGACATAGGAACAGTTGGAATACATCCAGCCCTTGTGCAGCTCGCGGCTGACCGAGGCTCCGCCTATCCAGGGGTTCTTCTCGACCATGAGCACGCTCATGCCGGCTTTGGCCAGATAGGCCGCGTTGGTCAGGCCGTTGTGGCCTGCGCCCACCACGATGGCATCATATTTCTTCAATTGCAGGGTCTCCTTCCGGTTGCCGTCAGGCAGTCGCTTTGGCTTTCTTCGGGGTGTTCAGTTCGTCCAGTGTTTCATCCACGGCCTGTTCAAATGCCTTGACGGTATGTTCCAGGCAGGATGAGTCGTGGGCCTCGCAAATGAACCAGGGCTCGCGCGAATCCGGCTCGCACAACACGCCGAGGTCGTGCAGCCTGGGTGCCATGGTATCGTAAAAAGTGTAGTCGGAATTCAGCCAGTCGCGATAATTTGTCGGGGGCTCTTCGCTGAAGAACAGGCCGCTCATGGAACCGTGGCCGGTGAAGCAGTGCGGAATACCGCGTTCATTCAGCACCTTGCTCATCCCGGCCCGCAGGTCATCGCCATACTTTGCAATGGTTTCCAGCGCCGGCGTTTCTTCAAGAATCTGCAGGCAGCGGTTGGCCGCGGCCAGTGAAACGGAGTGGCAGGTGTAGGTGCCGCCGTGGGTAACTCCGGTTTTCACCTGCATCATGATGTCGCGGCGGCCGGCGACAGCGGAAATCGGGTAGCCGTTGCCCAGCGCCTTGGCAAAAGTGCAGATGTCGGCCTTGATGCCCAGCAATTCCTGAACGCCGCCACGGGCCACGCGGAAGCCGGTTTTCACTTCATCCACGATCATGATGACGTTGTACTTCTCGCACAACATGCGCGCGGCTTGCATGTACTCGCGGGTTGCCTGGATGGAGCAGCAGTTGCCCATGATGGGTTCCACCAGGAAGGCGCCGATTTCGTTGTGGTGCTTCTTCAGCAGGTCTTCCAGGTAATCGGCATCGTTCAACGGCGTAAAATGGGTCAATTGCTTCAGGATTCGCGGAACGCCGTGACTGTCGACTTCGACTTGCGGCTTGCCTCCCTTGGATTCATCCCATTCCTCGATGTCGGCGTACCACAGCACCGAGTCGAAAATACCGTGGTAACCGCCTTCCACGATGATGTGTGAGTCCTTGCGGGTGTAGGCCCGCGCCAACCGCAACGCCGCCATGACGGCCTCGGTGCCCGAATTGGAGAACCGCACCATCTCGGCGGCCGGAACCATGCGGGAAATGCGCTCGGCAACTTCGAGTTCAGGTTCGGTGGACAGGGCGAATACGCCGCCCACTTTCATGCCCTCGCGGGCCGCTTCATCCACCCTGGGGTCGGCGTAGCCGAGAATGGCGGGGCCGTAACCCAGGCGGTAGTCGATGTATTCGTTGCCGTCAATGTCCCAGATACGTCCACCTTTGCCGTGGTGCGCATAGAGCGTTTTCTCATCGCCCCAATAGCGGAAGTTGGAAGAAACACCCATCGGTAATGATCTGGATGCCTTGCGGAAGTGCTCGTTTGAACGCTGCAGTGAGCGACGCATATAAGCCTCATGGTTGATTTAAGCGCGCATAGGTTGACACAGCCTGGCCTTCGCTGTCCAGAAAAATGAATGATTGTTCATTCATTGCAATGCGACAGCAAAGGGCTTATAGTGTTGTACAGCAAGGCTCTCGGCGCTTCCATCCAAACCACGAACCCTGTAAACGGGCCAGAAGTCCCGCGAAACCGGGTGCGCCGGCAAGGATTACCGCGCTGCCGGCCGAATACCCGGTTCAATGCCGGGCCGACCTTCTGGCCCATGCAGGCCACGCGCCATGCATGGCCACACGGTGATACACGCGTGACAAGTGATGATGAGGTGATTTGATTGACCATTGATGTTGCAAGCCGGTGTTACCGCAGCGGAGCAGGATCTTGAGTGCCGTGATGAGCCCGGCGGCACAGGGACGGCGTACAGCTTCAAAGGAAGCCCGGCGACAGCAGCTGATCCAGGCAACCATACAGTCCATAGCCAAGTACGGATTGTCGGACACCACGGTAGCGACCGTTGCGAAAGAAGCCAAACTCAGCCAGGGCATCGTCAACCTGCATTTCCAGTCCAAGCAGGGCTTGCTGATTGAAACCCTCAAGTCGGTGGCGGATGAATACAAGGAAGCCTGGGAGAAAGCCCTGGCCGGCGCCGGCCCCGGCAATGCGGAAAAGCTGGAAGCGCTGGTCAATGTGGATTTCTGCCATGCGGTGTGCGACCGCACCAAGATTGCCGTGTGGTTTGCCTACTGGAGCGAAACCAAATCGCGGCCCACCTACCGCAAGCTGTGCGCGGAGCGGGATCGGGGCTATGACCGCAAGCTGAACGAACTGGTGCGGGCGCTGATCGCCGAGGGCAATTATGCCTCCCTGGACGCGGATTCCATCACCGACGGACTTTCCGCCATGAGCGCCGGCCTGTGGCTGGACCTGCTGGTCGACCCGCGTGGCATGACCCGCGAGCGGGCACGCAAGGCATGCCGGATGTATCTTTGCCAGCTGTTCCCGAAACACTTCAAAGCCCGGAATGCCTGACGCACGCAGCCGACAATCTCCTGAACCACTGAGGATTCGCCCTTGAAAATCATGCTCGACGCAACCGCAACTGCCTGGCAGGAAAAGGCCCGCCATTTCGCGGAACAGGAACTGATTCCTTTTGAAGTGGAAGCCGAGCTCAACGGCGGCGTGATTGCGCCCGAAGCGCGGGCACGGCATAAAAAGCTGGCCATCGAACTCGGCTTCAGTTCCATGGATGTGGCGAAGGAATACGGTGGCCTGGCCCTGCGCACGGTGGACCAGGTGGCCGTCTGGGAGCAGTTGGGGCGCGTCACCAACGCCTTGTGCTGGTGCTTTTCAGAGCCGCACCAGTGGATGTTCGAGGCCTGCAACGAAGACCAGTTGCAGCGTTATGTGCTGCCGCTGATGAGCGGCAAGCGCAAGGAATGCTACGCCATCACCGAAGCCGAATCGGGTTCTGATGTGCACATCGACAGCACTGCCACAAGCTGTGAAGGTGGTTATCACATCAATGGCGAGAAATGGTTTGTCACCACCTACAACCATGCCGACTTCCTGTTCCTGCACGCCCGGTTGGCCGACGGCCCGCATCAGGGTTCGGATGCCATGTTCCTGATCGACAAGGACACACCGGGCATAGCGGAGATCAATTCGCCGCTGTTCAGCCACACCTTCGACCACCACCATCCCACCCTGCGCTTCAACAATGTTTTCGTGCCGGCTGAAAACCGCATCGGACCGGAAGGCGATGGCATGTCCTACACCCACAGCTGGTTCCGTCGCGAGCGCCTGATGATCGCCGCCCGCTGCTGCGGCGCCATGGCGCGCATGATTGAGGAAGTGACGGAGTTCGCCAAAGGCCGCATGGTCAGCGGTGAACCCCTGATCGAAAAACAACTGGTGCAGGCCATGCTGGCGGATTGCGTCACCGACTTGTGGGCCTCGCAGCTCATCACCTTTGAAGCCGCTGAGGCACATGATCGCGGCGAAGACCTGAAATCCCTTCACGCCCGCTGCTCCATCGCCAAGCTGTATGCGTCTGAAGCGGCGGGACGGGTAGCCGACCGCGCCACGCAGATATTCGGTGGCCGCGGCTACATGCGGGAAAACTGCGTGGAGCGTTTCACCCGCGAACTGCGCGTCGACCGCATCTGGGAAGGCGCCAGCGAACTGCAACGCCTGATCATTGCCAGGGCATTGAACAAACGTGGCCTGGAAGGCATGTAAGCCATCGCACCTCGAGGTGCGTCACCTGCTCATCCTGCTGGCGATGTTGCCGCTGGCTGCTGATGCGCTCGCGGTGGAAGAGAAAGTACTGAATTTCTACAACTGGGCCGACTACATCGGCCCGGACACCATTGCCGATTTCGAGGCCGAAACCGGCATTCAAGTGAACTACGATATTTTCGACGCCACCGCGGTGGTTGAAGCCAAGCTGCTGGCCGGCAAAACCGGCTACGACCTGGTGCTGCATGCCATGCGCTACAGCGCCCGGCTCATTCCCATCGGCGTGTTCCGGCCGTTGCAGTTCGAACTCCTCGACAACCGCAGGCACCTGGATCCCTGGGTGCTGGACATGCTGGCCAAGGCCGACCCGGGCAACCGGCATGCCATCCCTTACATGTGGGGCACGACTGGTTTCATGTACAACGTCGACATGGTGCTGGAACGCATGCCGGACGCGCCGGTGCACAGCGCTGCCATGATATTCGAGCCGGAGGTCATGCGGCACTTCGCCGATTGCGGCGTGACCTGGCTGGATGAATCCACCACCGTCATTCCGCTGGTCATGCTGTACCTCGGCCATGACCCGCACAGCATCGAACCCGATCACCTGGCGGAAGCCGAGGCCCTGCTGAAATCGGCCCGTCCTCATGTGCGCTACATCAGTTCCGGCATGGGCCTGAATGACATGGGCAACCGGGAGGTGTGCATCGCCATGGCCTGGTCGGGTGATTTCACGCAGGCGCAGAACCGGGCCGACGAGGCCGGCATCGACATCCGCCTCGGTTACACCGTGCCTCGCGAAGGCACCGTGCTGTGGTTCGACAACCTGCTGATTCCCGCCGATGCCCCTCATCCGGAAAACGCCCACCGGTTCCTGAATTTCCTGATGCGGCCCGAAGTCATCGCACCCATCAGCGATTTCACCGGTTATGCCAATGCCAACCGGGATTCCATTCCGCTGGTGAACCCGAAACTGGCCAACGACCCTAGCGCATGGCCGCCGTTGGAGGCACGGGCCGGCTGGCAGGCTGGCCTGATCTATGGCCCCAAGGAAGAACGCGCGCGCTCCCGCGCCTGGTCGCGGGTGAAATCAGGCTTATGAGCACCCCTGCTTTCAGGTTGCTGCTGGCCTTGATCCTGGCCTGCTGTGGCGCCGCACCGGCGCTGGCGGAGGAGGACAGGGAGCTCAATGTCTACAACTGGGCGGATTACATCGCGCCGCACACCATCAGCAATTTTGAGAAGGAATACGGCATCAAGGTCAATTACGACCTGTACGACAGCACCGAGGTGGTGGAAGCCAAGCTGCTGGCGGGCCGTACCGGCTACGATGTGGTGATCCACTCGGCGCGTTACTCGGCCCGGCTGATTCCGATCGGGATTTACCAGCCCCTGCAGAAAGACAAGCTGCCGTTGTGGGACAACCTCGATCCCTGGGTGATGGAAGTGATGCAGGACTACGATCCCGGCAATACCTATGGCATGCCCTACATGTGGGGCAGTACCGGTTATGCCGTCAACCTGGACATGGTCGAGGCCCGCATGCCGGACGCACCGCTGGGCAGCGGCGCCATGCTGTTCGATCCGGAGGTCGTGTCGAAATTCGCCGATTGCGGCGTCAGCATCCTGGATGAACCCACCGATGTGATCCCGATGGTGTTGCAGTACCTCGGGCATGACCCCAACAGCCTCGATCCGCAGCACCTGGAAGAGGTGGAGGCCACGCTCAAGGCGGTACGGCCCTATATCCGCTACTTCAGCTCCACCAAGATGATCAATGATTTGCCCAACCGCGAGGTGTGCGTAGCCATGAGCTGGTCCGGCGATTATTCGCAGGCCATGAACCGCGCGCTGGAAGTGGGCGCCAGCGTCAACCTGGCCTACTTCACGCCGCGTGAAGGCTGGGTGTTCTGGTTTGATGGCGTGTTCATTCCTGCCGGGGCGCCGCACCCGGAAAACGCTCACCTGTTCCTGAATTACCTGTTGCGGCCCGAGGTGATGGCCGCCATCAGCAACGAAACCCGATATGCCAATGCCAACCGGGCTTCGGAGCCTTTCGTCGATCCGGCGGTGCTGCATGATCCGGCCGCCTATCCGGACCTGGAGGCGCGCCGGCAGGGCGCCATCGGGTATATATTCGGGCCCAAGGAAGAGCGCCGGCGCACTCGGGTCTGGTCGCGGATCAAGACCGGATTATGAGAGAGCCGATGACAAAACCTGGTTCAACCCTGCCAACCCACGGAGATTCGATGTGAGTCACGCCAACGATCAGCAGGAGCATCACCGGCTGCAGGGTGAGCCCTGGCGCGACCAGTCGCAGCGGCCATTCGTGGAGATCCGCGACCTGAGCAAGCGGTTTGGTGATGTGCAGGCGGTGCGGGGCGCCAACCTGGACATCTACCGGGGCGAGCTGTTTTCCATCCTTGGCGGTTCGGGTTCCGGCAAGTCAACGCTGCTGCGCATGCTGGCCGGGTTCGAGGTCCCGACTTCCGGTTCCATCCTGATCGATGGAGTCGACATGACGGCCGTCCCTCCATACGAGCGGCCGGTGAACATGATGTTCCAGTCCTATGCGCTGTTCCCGCACATGACGGTGGAACAGAACATTGCCTACGGCCTGAAAAAGGAGAAGGTTGCCAAACAGGAAATCAGGGAGCGGGTGGCTGATTTGCTGGCGCTGGTGAAGCTCGATGGCAAGGCGGCCCGCAAGCCGCACCAGCTGTCCGGCGGCGAGCGCCAGCGCGTGGCCCTGGCGCGGGCGCTGATCAAGCGGCCCAAACTGCTGCTGCTGGATGAACCGCTGGCCGCGCTGGACAAAAAACTGCGCGAACACACGCAGTTTGAGCTGATGGGCCTGCAGGATGAGCTGGGCATCACCTTCATTGTGGTGACGCATGACCAGGAAGAAGCCATGACGCTTTCCACCCGCATCGCGGTCATGAACAACGGCCGCTTCGAACAGGTGGGAACTCCGGCCGAGGTATATGAATTCCCGGTCAACCGCTTCGTGGCTGATTTCGTCGGCAACATCAACTTCTTCAAGGCCAGGGTGACGGCTGTGAAGGAAGACCGCGTGTGCCTGCACAGCGAAGACCTGGGCCCTGATTTGCAGGTTCGGTGCACGCGCGAAGTCGCCGTGGGTGATGAACGCTGGATCGCGGTGCGCCCGGAGAAAATCTTCATCAGCAAAGAGGCGCCAGAGCGGGACAACCTCACTGTGTTGAAGGGCTTCGTGTATGACCTGGGCTATTTCGGCAATTTGTCGGTCTACCGGGTAAAACTGGGAAACGGCAGCATGCTGCAGGTCAGTGGCCAGAATCGCCAGCGCAGCGCCACCAAGACCCTGGAATGGGACGACGATGTCTTTGTTTCCTGGGACATTGCCAGCGCCATCCTGCTGGATGAATAGGAACGGGCGGAATGGCAACTGATACCAACCGTACCGATGGGCGCAGGCAGTGGCTGCGCTGGGCCGTGGCCGGGCCCTATGCCTGGCTGCTGCTGTTCTTCCTGGCGCCGTTTTTCATCATCCTGAAAATCAGCCTGGCCGACCCGATCGTGGCGCTGCCGCCTTTCACCGATTTTTTTGACTGGACGGCTTCCGGCTGGAACCGGATCCAGGCCAGTTTCGACAATTACCTGTTCCTGTTCCAGGATCCGTACTACGTCACCATTTACCTGAACTCGGTGAAGATGGCGGCCGTCAGCGCACTGCTGTGCCTGCTGCTGGGTTACCCCATGGCGTATTTCATCACGCGGCAATCGCCGCGCGTGCGCAGCATGCTGCTGCTGGCGGTGATCCTGCCGTTCTGGATTTCCTTCCTGTTGCGGGTTTATGCCTGGATCGGCCTGCTCAATACCAACGGCGTCATCAACCAGGTATTGCAGTGGCTGGGTGTGATCGACCAGCCGCTGGCGCTGATCTACAACGATTTCGCGGTTTATCTCGGTATCGTCTATTCCTACCTGCCGTTCATGATCCTGCCGCTTTATGCCAACCTGGAGAAGCTGGATACGGACCTGGAAGAGGCCGCGGCCGACCTGGGTGCCAGACGCTGGCAGGTGTTCGTTGATGTGACCTTGCCGCTGTCCTTGCCGGGCATCATCGCCGGCAGCCTGCTGGTGTTCATTCCGGCCATCGGCGAATTCATCATTCCCGCGCTGCTGGGCGGTTCCGACACGCTGATGATAGGCCGCGCGCTGTGGGATGAGTTCTTCATCAATCGCGACTGGCCGGTGGCTTCAGCGGTTTCGGTGGTGCTGCTGCTGATCCTGGTGCTGCCGATGATGTGGTTCCAGAAAGTGCAGGGCCGCCAATGAACCGGCCAGCTGAAAATTCCGCGCCACGCCGGCGGGGAGTCATGCTGCTCAGCATCGCCGCATTCGGCTACGCCTTCCTGTATGTGCCGATTGTTTCGGTGATGGTTTACTCCTTCAACGATTCGCGGCTGGTGACCCTGTGGGGCGGCTTCTCGCTGCGCTGGTATCGCAGCCTCATGCAGGATGGCGAAATCCTTGGCGCGGCCCTCCTGAGCCTGCAGATTGCCGTGATATCGGCCACCGTGGCCACCATCATGGGAACCCTGACCGGGCTGGCGCTGAACCGGCTGGGGCGTTTCCGCGGCCGCACCCTGTTGACCGGCATGGTCACTTCACCGCTGGTGATGCCGGAAATCATCACCGGTATCTCGCTGCTGTTCCTGTTCATCACGCTGGCTGACTGGATCGGCTGGCCGGCGCACCGCGGCGCCACCACCATCACCATTGCCCACATCACATTTTCCATGGCCTATGTGGCCGTGGTGGTGCGGTCCCGGCTGGGTTCGCTGGACCAGTCGCTGGAGGAAGCGGCCATGGACCTTGGCGGCAGGCCGATGCGGGTGTTTTTTGACATCACCGTGCCGATGATCGCGCCGGCCATGGTTTCCGGCTGGCTGCTGGCCTTCACGCTGTCGCTGGATGATGTGGTGATTGCCAGCTTCGTTTCCGGCCCCGGCTCCACCACGCTGCCCATGCTGATTTTTTCCAAAGTGCGGTTGGGCGTTACGCCGGACATCAACGCCCTGGCCACCGTGATCATCCTGCTGGTATCCATCGGCGTCATCACCGCGGCGCTGGTTACCCGGCGCCAGGGCAGGAGCGACGATCATGCGTAGAAGGCTGAAAGGCTACAAGGCGGTTTGCGGCGTTGTCCACAGCGCGCAACTGTTCCGACCTTGTTGAGCCGCATCATTCTTGACCGCGGTCAGCCAGGGCCTGACCTGGGTCAGCCAGGCGGGCTGCCATCTCAGGCAAAATGTCCCGCGCCACGAATTTTCCAAAATGTTATGCAAAGGTAATGAGTATGAATCAGCAAGAACTGAACCAATTGATTGACCGGCAGAAGAAAGGCTATGCGCTGGAGAACGAGTTTTATGAAGATGCGGACATTTACGAGCGCGACATCGAGCGCATCTTCATGAAAGTGTGGCTGTATGCCGGGCACCAAA
>CBFGWJ010000040.1:0-10387 GCA_965652335.1 uncultured Gammaproteobacteria bacterium
GCATCGCTGAATGCTCGACGCGGCGTGCCCAGGAATTTGCCGAACAGGGTGAGGCAGCTGGCGCGGATGGATTCATGCTGCTGCCACCCATGCGTTACCCCAGCGACAAGCGGGAAACCCTCGCCTATCTCAACGCGGTGGCAACGGCCACCGACTTGCCCATCATGCTCTACAACAATCCGGTGGCTTATGGCACCGATCTCAGCCCGGAAGATTTCGAGCGTCTGGCGGACCAGCCTCAATTTGTCGCCATCAAGGAGTCGAGTGCCGACACGCGCCGTATTCCGGAGATCCGCCGCCTCACTGGCGACCGCTATTCCATTTTCTGCGGTGTGGATGACCTGGCCTTTGAAAGTTTTGCCCTGGGCGCCGACGGTTGGGTTGCCGGCCTGGTGGTGGCCTTTCCACGCGAAACGGTGCGCCTGTGGGAGCTGATGCAGGCGGGGAAATGGGATGAGGCTCGCGCCATTTACGAGTGGTTCCTGCCATTGCTGCACCTCGACATCGGCCCCAAGTTTGTGCAGCAGATCAAGCTGGTTGAAGCCCTCATGGGGGTCGGTAGTGCACGGGTGAGAGCTCCTCGTCTACAATTGGCCGAAAAGGATGCCGCGCGGGTGGAACAGGTGCTGCAAACCGCCCTGGCCAACCGCCCATCCTGTTGATTCATTCTCATCCGTACGATTCAGGCCAGCCATGAATGCTCAAGCAGAAACCGTTACCGCCAGCCTGGCCCAGCAGGCTTATGAGCTGCTTGAAGAAAAGCTGGTAACGCTGCAGCTGGCGCCCGGCGCGCTGATTTCTGAAGGGGAATTGATAGAAATTACCGGTATCGGCCGCACACCCGTGCGCGAAGCCATACAAAGGCTGGCCAACCAGGAGCTTTTCCAGGTGATACCGCGCAAGGGCCTGCTGGTCACGCCGGTCAGCCGCACCGGCATGATGCACATCCTGGAAACGCGCAAACCGCTGGAGCGCCTGGTGGTGCAACGGGCAGCGCTCAATGCCCGCGATGAACAACGCAGCGCATTGTCAGCCATTGCCCGTGAAATGGCGTTGGTGCATGAAAACCTGGAAGATTTCCTGCGGCTGGATTATGAGCTCGACCAACTGGTTGATGCGTGCGCCAATAACCCTTACGCAACCGCTGCCCTGGCGCCGTTCCGCAGCCACAGCCGGCGTTTCTGGTATTTTCACCGCCAGCAGGTGAAGCTGGCGGATGCGATCACCGCCCATGCTGCCCTGGCCAGGCTGATTGCGCGGCGCGACCCGGCTGGAGCCGAGAAGGCTTCGGATGCGACGATTGCCGTACTGGAAAGACTGGTGGGCGGCATCGACCGGATCAGCTGACATCCGGACGGACTGCCGGGCATGTACCCTTCAACCCTGTTCTTCAACCCAGCCCACTGAGAATCCAGAGTGCCGCAACCACAACCCCATTGCATCGTAATCGGCGCAGGCATAGTCGGGTCTTCCTGCGCCTGGCACCTGCAGCACAGTGGTGCGCGTGTCACGCTGGTAGACTCTGAACTTCCTGGCCAGGCCACCAGTTTCGGTAATGCCGGTTGCCTGTCGCCGTCCTCGATCTACCCGTTCTCCTACCCTGGCGCCATCAGGCAGGTGCCGGGCTGGTTACTGGACCCGCTGGGGCCGATGAAGATCCGCTGGCGCGACTTGCCGGGCCTGGTACCCTGGTTCTGGCGTTTTTGGCGCGAAGGCACGGCCGAGCAGGTGCAGGCGATTTCGGCGACGCAATACCGGCTGATGCAATCGGTGACCGCTGATTACGATGCCATTCTCAAGGCCACCGGCAGTGAATCGTTGCGGCACTCGAAAGGCCTGATCCTGCTCTACAGCGACCAGGCGGAATTCGATGCTGACCGCTGGCACTACGACATCAAGGACCAGTTCCGGTTGCCCTGGTCGAAACTGAATCGTGCCGAGCTGCATGATCTAGAGCCTGATGTGAAACTTCCGGCTGAAGGACTGGCGGTGATGGACCACACTTGGCAGCACCTGCTGTCGCCGGCGGATGTCACACGCCAAATCGCTGAATCCGCCTTCGCCGACGGTGCCACCTGGATACAGGACCGGGTGACGCAGGTTACAGCCGGCGACACCGGCGCCGAAGTCACAACTCATTCCGGCCGGAAGATCACCGGTGATTACCTGGTGCTGGCCACCGGCGTGTGGACCAATGCCCTGCTCACGCAGCTGGGGCACCGCGTGCCACTCACCGCCAAGCGCGGTTACCACAGCATGCTGGCGCAACCGAATGTCCGGCTTTCGCACCCGCTGATGCAGATCAAGGAATACATTGTCATGACGCCGATGCGCGATGGCCTGCGTGTGGCCGGCACCGCGGAATTCGCGCACATCGACGCCAAGCCGGACTACCGCCGCGCCAAGGCGCTGGTGCAACATGCACAGCGTTTCCTGCCGGGCCTCAAAGGCGAAACCGTAACCGAATGGATGGGCCAGCGCCCCATGCTGCCCGATTCCATCCCGGTGCTGGGCAGCCTGCCCGGGCGGGAGCGCGTGCTGTGCGCTTTCGGCCATGGCCACTATGGCATCACGCAGGGCCCAACCTCAGGCCGAATCATTGCTGACCTGGTATTTGGCCGGACGCCGCATCTCGATATCCGGCCGTTTTCGATTGCACGATTCAAAGGAGCAAAAGCCCATGGTGCCTGACAGGGCTTTCGAGTTCGACTGCATCGACGCCCACACCTGTGGCAATCCGGTGCGCCTGGTTGCCGCCGGCGGGCCGTCGCTGGAAGGCGACAGCATGGCGGAGCGCCGCCAGCATTTCCTGCGTGAATACGACTGGATACGTACGGCCCTGATGTTTGAGCCGCGCGGGCACGCCATGATGTCGGGCAGCATTCTCTATCCAAGCACCCGCGAAGACTGCGATATTGGCGTGCTGTTCATTGAAACGTCCGGCTGTTTGCCCATGTGTGGCCATGGCACCATCGGCACGGTGACGATTGCGATCGAGCACGGACTGGCGCAGCCGCGCGAGCCGGGGTTGCTGGTGTTGGAAACTCCCGCGGGCAAGGTAGAAGCCCGCTACAAACAGGAGGGCGGCAAGGTCAAATCCGTGCGCCTGACCAATATTCCCTCCTACCTGCACGCACAAGCCCTTGAAGTCGAATGCCCCGAGCTGGGTGGTGTACTGAAAGTCGATGTCGCCTACGGTGGGAATTTCTACGCCATCGTCGAGCCGCAAACCGGCTATGCCGACCTGACTGACCTGAGTGCGGCGGATATCATTCGTATCAGTCCATTACTGCGCCAGCGCCTCAACCAGCGCTACGAATTCGTACATCCGCTGGATGCCCGCATCAACGGTCTCAGCCATTTGCTGTGGACCGGTAAACCGGTCAAGCCGGACTCCCACGCCCGTAACGCGGTATTTTACGGCGACCAGGCCATCGACCGCTCGCCCTGTGGCACCGGCACTTCAGCCCGCATGGCGCAGCTGGCGGCGCGTGGAGAGCTTGGCCCGGGCGACGTGTTCGTGCATGAGTCCTACATCGGCAGCCAGTTCACCGGCCGGGTGGAAGCACAGACCATGCTGGGTGATCATCCGGCCATAGTGCCCAGCATCGAGGGATGGGCGCGGATTTACGGCCGTAACCGCATCACGGTGGATCCGACGGATGACCCGTACTGGCAGGGCTTCCTGGTCAGCTGATTGTGGTCAGCTGAAACAGCTGAGTGTGGGTTCAACGTAAAAATTCCGGCAGGTTCAATGAGCGAAGTGGCAGAAATGGCGAATTTTTACTCTGGCCCCGGACTCCTGCTGACCACGCTGGACTACCACACCGCCGGAGAACCCCTGCGCATCATTACCTCCGGCCTGCCGGAAATTCCCGGCAATACGATGTTGTCTCGGCGTCGTTTCATGGCTGATGAGCTGGATGACTACCGCAAGTTGCTGATGCGGGAACCTCGTGGCCACAGTGAAATGTATGGCGCCGTGCTCACGCCACCGGCCACCGCTGACGGTGACACGGGAGTGTTGTTCCTGCACAACGGCGGCTACAGCACGATGTGCGGCCATGCCATCATTGCGCTGGCGACCGCCGCGGTTGAACAGCAGTTGTTCCCGGTGGCTGATCCCGCAGCGATTCGAATCGACACGCCCGCAGGGCAGGTGGTTGCACGGGCGCACCTGAATGAAGATGGGAGCGTGCGTGAGGTGTCCTTTCGCAATGTGCCGTCATTTGTGTTGGAGCCGTCATTTTCGGTGCGTGTGGACGGCCGGGCGGTGGACATGACGATTGCATTCGGTGGCGCTTTTTACGCCTACGTCGATGCGGAGGCGCTGGGTTTCCGCCTGCTGCCCGAGGAAGCGCCCAGGCTGGTTGAGCAGGCCCGAAAGATCAAGCAGGCCGTCAGCGCCGATTACCGCATCGAGCATCCGGCCGGTGATGACGACCTGAATTTCCTTTACGGCTGTATATTCGCGATGCCCGCTGAGACGTCCGCCGAGACGTCCGCTGAGACGCCTGGCCGGTCACGCAATGCCTGCGTGTTCGCCGATGGCCAGCTGGATCGCAGCCCCACCGGTACTGGCGTCAGTGGCCGCGCCGCCATTCACTGGACGCGGGGTGAACTGGCCTTGGGCGAGATGCTTGAAATCGAGAGCATCATCGGTACGCGCTTTCGCGTCCGTTGCCTCGAGGAAACCCTCGTTGGCGGAACGCGCGCGGTCATTCCCGAGGTGACCGGCAGCGCTTCACTCACCGGTCATCACCAGTTCGTGCTGGATCCGCGCGACCCTTTGCCGCGCGGCTTGCATGTCGGTACCCGGCACCCGGCCTGAGATCAGCCAAACACCAGCAGCGCCAGCGATTCCGCCACGACAGCGGGCTTGGTTTCGCCTTCAATCTCCACCACCACCTCGCTGGTCAGCAGCACGCGGTCAGGGGCCGGGTTGACCAGCTCCTTCAGGGTTGCCACCGCGCGAATTCTGGAATTGACCTTTACGGGGTTGGGAAAACGCACCTTGTTCAGGCCGTAGTTCACGCCCATCACCACGCCGCGTGGAGTGAGAGGCACGGATTCCATCAATTTGGGCACCAGCGACAGGGTGAAAAATCCATGCGCAATCGTCGTGCCGAAAGGCGTCTGGCTTGCACGCTCCGGATCGACGTGAATGAATTGGTGGTCAAAAGTGGCGTCGGCAAAAGCATCGATCATGTCCTGGGTGATCGTCATCCAGCTGTCCGAGGTTCGGGTTTTGCCGATGTAGTCTTGCAGTTGTTCGCGGGAAATTTCCGAGGGGGCTTGATTTGTCATGTTCCTTCCATCATGTGAAAACAGTGTGTACCTTGTTTGGCTTGCTTTTCAATGATTTGCAACCATCGAAAATGGCGGCGCGTCCATATGCCGCGGAAACCCTGAAAATCCAGGGGTTTCCAAAAAACACCTCCAACCTGCAAGTGGTGGCAACCTGGCAGGAGCAGGAATGAAAAATAGTACCTCCACCACTTGAAACCCTGCTCCGCAGCTTGTATAAATAGACTAACAAGCTTTTATAAAAAGACCTAGATCCCATTATTGCGTGTTTCGCATGGAGGATATATGCACACGAAAGTACTGAACCAAGTGTTACCCGTACTGGCCCTGGCGGCTTTCATGCCAGGCCTGGCATTTTCCCAGACAGATACCGATGCCCCGAAGTCCCAGCGCCCGGCATTGGAAGAGGTCGTGGTCTCGGCCCGGAAGGTTACAGAAAACCTGCAGGACGTGCCCATCGCCGTAACTGCGTTCAGCGGCGAGAAGCTGGGTGAAGACCAGATTTATGACCTGATGCAACTGGTCGGCAAAGTCCCCAGCATGACCATCCAGTCACAGAACAACATCGAGTCGGAAATCTTCATTCGCGGCGTGGGCACGGTGCGCCTGAACGGCGCCACGGCCGACGCCTCGGTAGGTTACTTCCTCGATGAGGTTTATATCGGCCGTCGCGGCGCGTCCACGCCACCGATTTTTGACCTGGAGCGGCTGGAAGTACTGCGCGGCCCGCAGGGCACGCTGTTCGGCAAGAACGTGGTGGGTGGCGCGCTGAACCTGACCACCGCGAAGCCACAATTCGAAATGGGCGGTTCCGGTTACCTTGCGGTTGGCGACTATGGCGCCATCAGCAGCGGCGGGCACGTCACAGGCCCGTTGAGCGAGAATGCCGCGGTGCGTTTTGCTTTTTACCAGAACAAACATGACGGTTATGCCAGGAATGTGGTGGCCGGCTACGAGATGGAAGATCTCGAATCCTATGCGGCACGCGGCTCTTTGCTGTGGAACCCGAACGAAGACATGACCTTTGAGCTCATCGTGGACGGCAGCACCGACACCGGCCACGGGCCTTCCCGGCACGCCGTGGACAATCCATTTTCGCCCGGCATTGGGCCTGTGACGAGTGCCGTTTCATCAGACCCTCGCACCAACCATTCTCCGTATGCGCAATGGGCAAAGAAGGATACCTCCGGCATCACGGCGCGTTTTGACTGGGACCTGGGTGCTGTCAACATGACCTACCTGGGAGCGATACGCAACGGCGAAGCCGACCAGGCCTGGAGCCAGGCCGGCGCGGGATCGCCGCCTTCACTGACCAGCTCCGTATTGACCCAGACCGAAGACAACACCGGTTTGACCCAGGAACTGCGCTTTGCCTCCGAGCAGGACCAGCGGCTGCGCTGGCTGGTCGGGCTGTATTACCTGGATGATGATACCGACCGCACCAGCCGCAACACCGCTACCTCATTCCTGCCCGGTGGCGCCGGCAGTACCGGCGACATTCTCGATGGTGACAACGAATATATCCAGACGGGTATCTCCAAGAACTACGCCATCTTTGGCGATGTGAACTTTGACCTGACTGACACGCTTACGCTATCCGTGGGTGGCCGCTACACCGAAGACCGCAAGACCTGGGATGTCGAGGCGGTTGAATACAGCTTCGGGCGTCCCGGCGGCGTTCTGTCCACCGCACCCGTGCTGGGTCCATTCGTCGTAAATACCAAGGAATCCTGGAATGAGTTCACGCCCAAGGCCATCCTGGATTGGCAGGTTGCGGATTCCCAGTTGCTGTACTTCTCGGTGGCCAAGGGCTTCAAGGGTGGCGGCTGGCAGGGTGGCGCGGCCAACGCGATTGCTGCCTCCACTCCGTACGAGCCGGAAACCGCCTGGAACTACGAAGTGGGCTTCAAATCGGAATTGTTCGACCGCCGTGTGCGCCTCAATCTGGCGGCGTTCTACACCGACTTCGAAGACCTGCAGGTGGAACTGCTGGATGACGTGAACCTGGTGCTGGTGGTAGCCAATGCCGCCGACGCCACCATCAAAGGCATCGAAGGCGAGTTTGAATTCCTGCTGCACGAGAATGTTTCCCTGTATTCATCAGCCTCCTATATCGAAGCCGAATACAAGAATTACATCGACCCGCTGCGCGGCATTGACTACAGCGGCAACCGCATCCAGCGCACGCCGGAGTTCCAGGGCAATATCGGCATGGACCTGAATGTGCCCTTCGCGGACGACCTGGAATTCCAGGGCAATATCCAGTACGGCTACCAGTCGAAAATGTACTACGGCCCGGACAACACCAACCTGGAACCCGGCTATGGACTGCTTGACCTGCGCGCCGGCATCGGCAGCGCGGATGGCAAGTGGCAGGTGTATGGCTATATGAAAAACGCCACGGACGAGTTGTACCGGGTAAGCATCATCCCGTTCGCGGGCGATGAATTCTCGATATTCGGCGCGCCCCAGACCTACGGTGTGCGCGTTGCGATGACGTTCTGAGCCCGGCGGTGAGTGATTCGATGAGCCGTAATACCCAATCACTGAAGGACCTGATCGCCGCCTGGCGCAGGCTGGACGTTGAAGGAGTCCTCGTGCACCTGCACGAGGACTTCGCCTGGTACAACACCGGCGGCATGAAGCCGCCGCTGCGTGGCAAGGACGCCATGCGCTCAACCCTGCAGGCCATGGCCAAAGTGATCAAGGAAGGTCGCTGGCGCCTGTTTGACGTGGCGGAAAGCGGCAGCACGGTGTGGATGGAAGGCGTGGATGAGTTCATCCGCCATGATGGTGTCCGGGTTGCTGTGCCTTATGCCGGAACGCTCGAATTCAAGGATGGCCTGATCCTCAACTGGCGGGAATATTATGATGGCCGCCTGATCGAACAGCAGTTGGCCGGCCAGGGTGTGTCCGCGGAAGTCGAAGAGCTGCTGGCCCGCCCCGAGGTCTGAACCTGATGCAGGCGAGCGGGTGCAGTCCGCCTGTAATCTGGCCTGAAACACTGGCTGAGACACTGCCATGTTCCTGACGCCCAAAGCCCGGGTCGATGATTACGTTGCCAGGGGCTGGTGGGGCGATCTCACGCTGGATGACCTGTTGCAACGCAACCGGAACCAGCACCCCAACCGTGCGGCCCTGGTGGACCCGGTCAACCGGCCATCGCTGGATGGCCGCGAACCGCGGCGGCTCACCTGGGGTGAGCTGGGTGAAGAAGTGGACCGCATGGCTTCGGCTTTGCTTGCGGTGGGCCTTCGCAAGGACGATATCGTCACTTACCAGTTGCCGAACGTGGTGGAGACCGCCATTCTGGCGTTGGCCTGTTCGCGCATCGGCCTGATCATCAGTCCGGTAGTGATGCCCTATCGTGCCTATGAGCTCAATTACATCATCGACACCGTCAAGCCCAGGGCGGTGATCACGGTTGCCCGTTTTGGCAAGCACGACCATGCTAGAACGGCGCTGGAGCTGGACTGGGGTGGCCGCGAACCCTTGGTGCTGGTGGTCGGAGGTGATGTGCCGCCAGGCGCGACCGATTTCGATGCCGTGGTGGCTGCCGCCGACCCCGCAACCGCAGCGCAGTACCGGAAAGAGAATCCGGTGAAGGCTGCCGAACTGTTCACGATTTTCTGGACATCCGGTACCGAAGCGCGGCCCAAGGGCGTGCCGCGCGACCACAACCACTGGCTGGTCAATGGCCGCATGGTGGTGGAGTTGTCGGAACTGCAGGACGGCGAAACCCTGTTGAATCCGTTTCCGCTGGTGAACATCGCCTCGTTCGGGCTGGTCACCCCCTGGTTGCTGCAGTGCGGTACCCTGGTGCTGCACCACCCGTTCGACCTGGAGATTTTCCTGCGGCAAATCGGCGAAGAGCAGGTGAACTACACCATTGTTGCGCCATCGATTTTGAATATGGTGCTCAAGACACCGGAACTGCTGGACATCTCCGACCTGTCCTCGTTGCGCGCCATCGGCTCCGGCGCGGCGCCACTTTCGCCCTGGATGATCGAGGAATTCTGGAACCGCTTTCAAATCCACATCTGCAATATCTACGGTTCATCCGAAGGCCCGACACTGTTCAGCGCGCACTACCATGTGCCCGACCCGCAGGAGAGGGCGCGCTATTTTCCACGCATGGGCGTGGAGGGCATACACTGGGACGGCGCTACCGCATCCATGGTGCAAACCCGGTTGGTGGACCCGGAAACCGAGGAAGAAATCACCACCACGGGCAGGGTGGGCGAGCTGCGCAGCCAGGGCGCGCATGTGTTCAGCGGTTACTACAACCTTCCTGAAATTACCAAAGATGCCTTTGATGACCAGGGCTATTACCGCACCGGCGACCTGTTCGAACTGGCCGGCGAGGGCGAGGTGCCGCTTTACTACCGCTTCGTCGGCCGCTGCAAGGACATCATCGTGCGCGGCGGCATGAATATTTCACCGGCCGAACTGGATGACCTGCTGGTCGGGCATCCGGCATTTCGCGATGCGGCAGCGGTGGGCATTCCCGATGAGGCGCTGGGTGAACGCGTCTGTGCCGTAGTGGTTCCCGGCGGTGAGACGCTGCCCACCGTGGCGGAGCTGGCTGAGTGGCTGAAGGCCAAGGGCGTGGCCGTGTACAAGCTGCCGCAGCGGCTGGAGACCATTGATGTACTGCCGCGCAACCCGATGAACAAGATCTTGCGGCCTGAGCTGCGCGCCCGCGTCCTGGAGAAAATCGGCATGGCGGGGCAGGACGATGCCGGTGGCTGAGGCCAGGGCGGTGCCGGTGCAGGCACTCCAGCAACCGGCGGATCTGGGCTACCCCAAACCCGCGCTGGCCTGGATCACCGTCGCAGCCCTGTTCGTGGCTTACATTTTTTCCTTTATCGACCGCATGATCATCGGCCTGCTGGTGGAGCCGATGAAAGCCGACCTCGGCATTTCGGATACTGAAATCAGCCTGTTGCAGGGCATGGCGTTCGCGGTGTTCTACACGGTGGCCGGCATTCCGCTGGGGCGGCTGATCGATCGCACCTCGCGCGTGAAGATGGTGGCCATCGGCACTTTTGTCTGGAGCCTGATGACCATGCTGTGCGGG
>CBFGWJ010000041.1:0-10386 GCA_965652335.1 uncultured Gammaproteobacteria bacterium
TGACCTGCACACCGGACAATGAACACCAGGACCTGTTTCACGGCCTGCCCAACTCGTATGGCACGCTGGGTTATATCCTCAAGCTGAAAGCCCGAACCGCCCCGGTGACAGGCTACGTGCGACTGCGGCACTTCCGGCAGGACAACCCGGCCGGCTTCTTCGCCATGCTGGAAGAAAAGTGCCGTTCCGACGCGGATTTCGTTGACGGTACCATCTTCAGCCCAAGCGAGTTTTACGTGACCGTGGCGCACCATGTGGACCAGGCACCGGCAACCAGTGACTATACGTATCAGAATATCTACTACCGCTCGATACAGCAGAAAAAGGAAGATTTCCTCACCACCCGCGATTACATCTGGCGCTGGGACACCGACTGGTTCTGGTGCTCAAAAAATTTCGGCCTGCAGAATCCATTGCTGCGGCGCCTGGCCGGGCGCCGCTATCTCAATTCGGTTACCTACACCAGGATCATGCGCTGGAACAGCCGGCACGACTGGTCGGGCAAGCTCGACCGGCTGCGCGGGCTGCGCAGCGAGTCGGTGATCCAGGACATCTGCATCCCGATCGCTCGTGCCGGGGAGTTCCTGCAGTTCCTGGCGGAATCCATCGGCATTTTCCCGGTCTGGGCCTGCCCGGTGCGCCATGTGAACGCATCGGCACCAACCCCGCTGTTCCCGATGAATGGTCCCGGGCTTTACGTCGATTTCGGTTTTTGGGATGTGATCAAGGAGCGGCCAGGAAATGACTCTGGGCATGGCCCTGGACATGAACCCGGCCACTACAACCGAATGATCGAGCAGAAAACCGCTGAGCTGGCAGGCGCCAAATCGCTGTACTCGGAGTCGTACTACGACCGCGACGAATTCTGGTCGATCTACAACGAACCCCATTACCGTGCCCTGAAGGCCAGATACGACCCGAATGGCCGGCTCAGTGACCTGTACGAAAAGTGCGTGCTGCGCGGTTAGGCCTGGAGGGGCCGAAGACGCTTTGGGTTTTCGGATTGCACTTTCGTACGTGGGGCATCAGCCCGGCCTTACCGCACGGATGCATAACCACCCGGCACGCCACTCTTGGACAGCACCAGTTGCCACAGCTGGATTGAGCGCGCAGCAAACGCACCCTCGCAGCTGAGCAGGTAGTAACGCCACATGCGCCGGAAGCGTTCATCGTAGCGATCCTCGGGCAATCGGCTCCAGGCCGCTTCGCAATTGTCGTTCCAGGCATGCAGCGTCCTGGCGTAGTCGGCGCCGAAGTTGTGCCAGTCTTCCAGCACGAACACGCCTTCGGCAGCCCCTGCCAGTTCCACTGCCGATGGCAGGATGGAATTGGGAAAGATGTACTTCGAAATCCAGCGGTCGGTGAGCTTGCCGGTCACTTCGCTGCCGATGGTATGCAACAGCATGATCCCGTCTTTTTTGAGGCAGGCCGACATCTGTTCCAGGTAGGGCCGGTAATTCCGCGTGCCCACATGCTCCATGATGCCGATCGATGCCACGCGGTCGTAATCGCTTTGCTTCACGTCGCGGTAGTCCTTGACCTCGATGGTGACCGGCAGGCCGGCGCACAGTTTCTTGCCGAATGCTGCCTGTTCCCTGGACAGTGTGACGCCATGCACCTCGACGCCATGCTTCTCCGCGGCATAACGCGCAAAGCCGCCAAAGCCGCAACCGGTATCCAGCACCCGCATGCCCGGCTGCAGTTGCAGCTTGCGGCAAATGAGCTCGAGTTTGTTCAGCTGCGCATCGGCCAGATTGTCCGCGCCTTGCCAGTACGCGCAGGTGTACTGCATGTAAGGGTCGAGCATGGCCTGATACAGGTCATTGCCCAGGTCGTAGTGCTGGCGCGCCACTTTCCAGGAGCGTCGCCGCGACTGCATGTTCCAGAACTGCGCCTGCAGGTAGGGGAAGATGAGCAACAGGGAGGGCCTGACTTTTTTCTGCAGCCCGGCTCGGGTGATGCGTTCAAACAGGCCGGCCAGGTCTGCGCAGTCCCACCACCCGTCCATGTAGGATTCGCCGAAACCCAGCGAACCTTTGGCCAGCACCCGGGAGTAGACATCCGGGTTGTGTATCCGGATATCCCAGGGATTCTCTCCGTCCGGATGGATGTCGGCCAGGGCCAGCAGCTCGCGGACAGCGCGTTCGGCGGATTCCATGGCATATAGGTTTAGACTTCCGGCAGGAAAATTTCAAGCCATGGATGAGCCATGGATGATTTTGAACCCACCGGTGCGGCGGGAACCGGACATGCGCTCACCCGGCCACGGTGCAGTCATGGTGGGGCCGGAAGCAGTGGCCGGGCGCCGGCGACGGGTCAGGCCAGGTTGGCTATGCTGCCTTGACCCATTCACCCAGCAGCTGGCGAAGCCGGTCATTCTTGACAGGTTTGCTCAGGTACTCATCCATGCCGGCTTCCAGGCATCGCTCCCGGTCGCCCTGCATGGCATTGGCTGTCAGGGCGATGATGGGAATGCGGCCGATCGCCGGATCGTTTGCCTCGCGCCGGCGGATTTCGGCCGTGGCTTCAAAGCCGTTCATTTCGGGCATCTGGCAATCCATGAGAATCGCATCGTAGCGTTGTTCCATGAATGCAGTGAGGGCGGCTTCGCCGTTGGCGGCGATATCGCAGTCGTAGCCGATCAACCTGAGCAGTTCTTTCATGTACAGCTGGTTGATCTCATTGTCTTCGGCAACCAGGATCCGTGGTCTCCTGCCGGTATCGGCCCGAACCGGAGTGGGTGGCGCTATGGTCGGGTTCGCGGGGGGTGAGGCAGTGGCGTGCACATTGGAAAATCCGCCGACCATCTGCACCGGGATGGTGAACCAGAACACCGAACCTACCCCGACCTGGCTCTCGAGGCCAATCTCGCCCCCCATCAATTCAACCAGGCGGCGGCAGATGGACAGGCCCAGCCCGGTACCGCCGAATTGCCGGCTGGCCGAACTGTCCGCCTGGGAGAATGCCTTGAACAGCCGATGGCGCCGCTCTTCGGGTATGCCTATGCCGGAATCCCTGACCGAGAACCTGAGTTGTGCTGCCCGGTTCCGGCGCGACACCGTCTGGACGGAAATGCTGATTCCCCCTTCCAGGGTGAACTTGATGGCATTGCCCACCAGGTTGGTGAGGACCTGGCGCACGCGGTCCGCGTCGCACAACACGGGCTGGGTCAGTTCCCGGGCCAGGTTGATTTCCAGGGTGAGATGCTTTTTCTCCACCAGGGGCATCATGCCGAGCGACAGGTCATTGACCAGCTCGTGCAGATTGCATTCGCTTTCCACCAGTTCCAGTTTGCCGGACTCGATTTTGGACAGGTCCAGCACATCGTTGATCAGGCGGGACAGCTGCTCGCCGCTGGACTGGCTTGCTTGCAGAAACTCCCTTTGCTGCTCCGACAGCTCGGTCTGGAGCAGGAATTCCGTGGTTCCGAGTATGCCGCTCAGCGGAGTCCGCAACTCATGGCTCATGGTGGCCAGGAATTCACTCTTGGCGAGATTGGCCCGCTCAGCCTCTTCCATGGCTTCGCGCATACGCAGCTCCTGCTGCTTCTCGCTGGAGATGTTTTCGTGCGCGACCAGTGCGTGTGGCGTGTTGTGGATCCGGAACTGCCTGATGCGCATGCGGAACCACCGGTACTGTTGTGGCGCATGGCAGGTATATTCACCGGTCCACTCTTCGAGTTCACCGCTGAGCACACGGCGCAATGCCACAATCAGATCACCGATTCCCGGTTCGCCCTGGGCCTGCGCGGCTTCGCAGACTTCAAAATAGTTCCAGCGCCGGGCAACCGTAATGGGCGGCATGCCGTTTTCGCGGGCGAAGCGGCGCCATGCTTCATTGACTGTCAGGATGTCGCCATTGTCGTTGATGACGCAGATGTGGGCGCTCAGGGCGTCCAGCGTAACCCGGTTCAGTGATTCGCTTTCCAGCAGCCTTCGGTAACGTTGTTCTGAGTGCAACAACCTGAATTCGGCCGTCCTTTGGGTGCTGATGTCGCGCCATATGCTCAGGGCTCCGGTTACTTCTCCGTTGCAATCCTCCAGCCGGATCATCTGGCCATCCACCCAGAGACGCGAACCGCTCTGGTGCCAGTCCTCGTGCTGGTCGATCCACCGCCCGCTGGCGAGGGCTTTTTCGAGGTTGGAGCGGATGATGGATTGCTGGCTTTCCGGATACCGGGCCCAGAGAAATTCACCCACGACTTCATCGGCCTGCCAGCCGAACATGCGTGCCGCCGCGTGGTTCCAGAAAATGATCCGGCCGTCGCGGTCTGTCACGATGGCCGCGTCCTGCATGTTGGCCAGGATGCGCGAGTTCCGCGCCAGTTCCTGCCTGGAGCGGTTGCGTTCCAGCTGGTTCTGGATGACCTCGGCGATGCTGTGCAGCAAGTCCTGCTTTTCGCGCAGAATGGCTTTTTCCTCGCCGTCCGTGGGCATCCCCCGGAAAGTGACTTCGAGACATCCCTGTTCACCACCCGGCGTGGTGACCGTGGAATGTATGCGCAACGGCCCATCCACAAATGTGCCGGAAACAAACACCTGCCCACCAATGGTCAGCCGGGCAGCCACCTGGTCGGGAACCTGGAAAGCCGCGGGTATGATTTCCATGACTGCTTCAAGAAACTGTTCATCGGAAAGATCTTCCCGCTGGGTGAGTGCCAGCACCTGGTGCAGGCCGTTGAGCTCCTTGATGCGTTCCCTCAGTTCCTGCAGTGCCCGTTCGCGTTCCCGGGTGGCCTGCCGGTGCCTGAGCCGTTGCCGCTTGTTGTCCAGGGACTGCCGCACTGAATTCCCCAGGCGCCCCAGCCGGTCTTTCAACAGGTAGTCATCGGCGCCTTTCTTCAGGGCCTCCACCGCGGTTTCCTCGCCGATCGCTCCCGACACCAGAATGAAAGGAAGGTCCATGGATTTTTCCGCCACGATCTCCAACGCAGCCAAGGCGCTGAACCTGGGCATCGAATAGTCGGAAATGACCAGGTCCGGGAGCGTTTCCAGGGCCTGTACAAAGGCCTCTGCGGTTTCAACACGCCGTGAGGACACCACAAACCCGGCTTCCCGCAGGGCACGGAGCAACAACTCCGCATCATGCGGGTTGTCTTCCAGCAGCAATACATCGAGTTCCGGCTGACCGGAATCGGCCCGTTCCATGGGCACAGGAGAGCAGTTCATCAGCGATCAGGGTTCCTGGTTCATCAGCAGCCAGTAGTGTCCGGTTTCGGCAACTGCAGCGGAAAAACTGTCGAATTCGACGGGTTTGACGATGTAACTGTTGACGCCGAGCTCATAACTGCGGATCAGGTCACTTTCCTCCCGCGAAGAGGTCATGGCCACTACCGGAACCAGCCGCGTGCGCGGATCCGCCCGCATGGCGCGCAGCACCTCCAGGCCGTCGACCTTGGGCAGCTTCAGGTCGAGCAGGACCACCTTGGGATTGTGCGGCGGGGACTCGTCCGTGTTTCCCGGAACGCCGAACAGCCAGTCCAGCGCTTCCTGGCCATCATGCAGGTGCACCAGCTGATTGGCCAGGTTGTGTTTCCTGAGCGCGCGGATGGCCAACTCCGCATCCCGCGGGTTGTCTTCAATCAGCAGTATCTCAACTTGCTTTGCCGGTTTCATTTTCAGTACGTTTCCTTGTGCGGTAGATAAAAATGAAATGCGGCGCCGGCGTTCGGCGTCCCTTCGGCTGTGACCTTCCCGTGATGGCGGTCGACGATGCGCTGGACGATCGCCAACCCGACGCCGGTACCTTCGAATTCATCATCACCATGCAGGCGCTGGAACACTTCAAAGAGTTTGTGGGCGTAGCGTGGATCAAACCCCACACCATTGTCCCTGACGCAATAAACCGCATGTTCCGGCGTGGTGTGGCCGGACAGTTCGATGCGCGCCTGTGGCGTATTCCGGGTGAACTTCACCGCATTGCCAAGCAGGTTCTCCAGCAACTGGCGCAACATGGCGTAATCGCCCCAGCCGATGGGCAGCGGGCCGATGACGAATTCCTTCACGTGTGAACGGTCCTGCTCGGGTATGCGGTCAAAAATGGCCTGGGCCAGCTGTTCGAAGTCCACCGGTGCGGGCTGCAGGGTTTCCCGGCTGAGGCGGGAGAAACGCAACAGGTCGTCGATGAGGTGCCCCATGCGTTGGGCCTCGCCGCGTACGATCCGCAGGTAGCGTTGCCCTTCCGCATCCAGCACGTGTCCGTAATCCTCGAGAATGATGCGGCTGAAACTGTCAACGCTGCGTAAGGGGGCGCGAAGATCATGCGAAACGGAGTAGGTGAAGGCTTCAAGTTCGCGATTGGAGGCGAGCAGCCGCTCGGTCTGGCGCTTGAGCTCCGCATCAGCGTTCATACGCTGCTGGTCATTGCGCCAGGCGGCCAGCAGGTTGGCGCACGCCGAAATCATCGGGCCCAGGTGCTCCACCAATGCCTTGCTGATGGTTCCTTTCCGCTTCGCCAGGCCGATCAGGCCCACCGCTTCGTTACTCGAGTACAAGGGGAAACCCGCGGTGGACTCGAATTGCAAGGTGGCTTCTGCAACGCCGTCCGCGAGTGCGGAAACCGGGCCTGCTTGATTCCAGACCACCGGAACGAGGCTGTTTGTGCAATTCGCGAACGAGGGGTGCAAGGAAGCAAAGCCCGAGCCTGAATCAGCGATCCGGGCGCGCAGCATCTGGCCCGCCTGTTCATCGGAGCGGTCGGCCACCGCCAGTCCGCTGCTTTCCGGCGTGCCGGAACCGGACACGCGAAGCTCATCGATGAAGGCAAAGTCACAATCAGTCAGCACAAAAAACGCCGACAGGATGGCATCAAACAGGTCAAAGCTGGTATCGGACGCGATGAACGTCGATTCCAGCTGGTGAATGGTGGTGATCAGCAATCGCTCCGCCTGCAATTCCTTGATGGCGGTTTGCAATTCAGAGGCCTGCCGCGCCTGCAGGTCGGCAGCCACGCTGCCTTCCACCGGCGCGGAAGGATTATGTGCAGGTTCGTGCATTCGGACTGGAGAAATACTTTTGCGCACAAACATCCCTCGCTACGCAGGGCTCAATTGACGCCGCCCGCCCCTTGGCAATTCGAACGCGGCGGAATTGCCTGATTCAGCGCGGGGGTGGAGAAAGTTCCAGCCCGCTCTGCAGGGTGGTGCGAGTGAGTGGTACAGGGCTGGCTTGAATTGTTGCAAATTCTTGCACATTTCTTCAACTGCCGATGCTGTCAGAACTGACAGTTTTTCAAGCCGTTATTGCTGCGCGTATTGGTCGAACGCGCTGAACATCCGCGGCCTGGCCGGTCAGTTCGGGTGGCTGCGGGATCCCTGACGCACGGTGAAGGCCAGGCGTGCGCCGTCCGGGTTCTGCTCGTATTCGACGCGCTCAGCGAGGTTGCGGATGAGGGTGATACCCAGGGCGTGTTCCTCATCCGCGGATTCGAGTGGATCGGCAGTTCCGGGCGGCATGGTCAGGAACGCGTCCAGGATGCCGCTCTCTTCGGAGTATTGCACCGCGAATTCGAATTTGTGCCCTTGGCGCAGTTGCGGCATCAGCAGCTGCAGAAGTTCTTCGCCCAGCAACTGCAGGTTGTAAATGGATTGGCGTGACAGCAATTGCTTTTCGCCAAAATTCTGCAGTTCACCGTGCATGGCAAAAACATCCACGCCGGGCGAGTCGAAACGGCATCGCCACGCACGGGCGTGGTGAACGAAAGCCAGGGTACGTTCGCTGTGGGGGTGGTCGAAAACCTGTTCGGGCGGGCCTTCCTCCTGGATTCTGCCGTCTTCCATGAACAACACGCGATTGGAAACGTCGCGGGCGAAATCCATTTCATGCGTGACGATCAGCATGGTCAGGCCTTCCTTCGCCAGCTTGCGAATGACCGCCAGCACCTCGGCCACCATGGTGGGGTCCAGCGCCGAGGTGGGTTCGTCAAACAGGATGATTTCCGGGTTCATGGCCAGGCAGCGCGCGATGGCCACGCGCTGTTTCTGGCCACCCGACAGCTCCTGCGGAAAATAATGCGCGCGCTCCGCCAGCCCCACCATGCGCAACAGTTCCATGCCATGGGCTTCGGCTTCCTTGCGCGCTACGCCCTTGAGCTTGACCGGAGCCAGGGTGAGGTTTTCCAGCGCCGTCATGTGGTCGTACAGGTTGAACGACTGGAACACCATGTTCATCTTCTGGCGCACGAGGGGGACGTCAGTGGCAGGGTCCAGCAGGTTGATTCCGTCGATGATGATCTCGCCGCTGGTTGGCTGCTCCAGCAGGTTGAGGCAGCGCAGGAAGGTACTTTTGCCGCCACCGGAAGCGCCGATGATGGAAATCACCTCACCCTTGCTGATCTCGGTATTGACGTTCTTCAACACCTCGACATCGCCGAACTTCTTGCACAGGTTGCGCACGGTGATCATGATTTCACCCTGGCGCTGCGGCGCCGCACCGGGTCGGTCTTGCGTTCCAGGTACTCCAGCGCCTGGATCAGTACCCAGGCCAGCAGGAAGTACAGCACCGCCACCATCACCAGCGGGAAAAACGCATCAAAAGTGCGGCTGCGTATGATGTCCGACACCTTGGTGAGGTCCTGCACGGCCACATAGCCCACGATGGAGGTCATTTTCACCATGGAAATGAATTCGCCTTTGTACACCGGCAGGATGCGCTGGATGGTTTGCGGCAGGATGATGTAACGGAAGGTGGCAATCCTGCTGAATCCCATCGAGATGCCGGCTTCGGTCTGGCCGCGATCGATACTCTGGATGCCGACGCGGAATATCTCGGCCACGTAGGCGGCGAAATTCAGGCCGAATGCGATCACGGCGACCAGCACCGGGCTGATTTTCACCGAGGCGAAAATCACGTAGAAAATCAGCATCAGCAACACCAGCACCGGAATGCCGCGCATGATGGCGATGTAGATTTTCGCCGGTATCCGCAGCAGAGCGCGCTTTGACATGCGCATGAAGCAGATCAGCGCACCCAGTACCGTCCCGAACAGGCTGGACAGGATGGACAGGATCATGGTGACCTTGAGCCCGTCCAGCAGCATCAGGTATCGGTCTTCGCGAATGATGTTGCTGTGGAAGCTGCGCGCCACGCCGGCCCAGAACGATTCGGGCGCCGGGGCCGGTGGCGTGGCATCTGTGCCTTGCCCCGCCAGGTTCTGGCGCAGCGTGAAGGCGTAATTGGCGGTGCGGTAGTAGGGTTCGGAGAAATCGATGCGTTCCCGGCGCTCGGGCGTAACGAACATCGAGGAAATGATCACGTCGGTTTTGCCGCTCACCAGCGACGGGATCAGGGCCGACCAGTCGACGGTGGACCATTCGGGCCGCCTTCCCAGGTATTGGGCGAAGCGCGTGGCGATTTCCACGTCCAGTCCGACCAGCTGGTTGTCCTGCACCGCCACTTGCGGCAGGCCCAGGATGGCGTTGCCGATGCGCAGCGGCTGTTCGGTGCCGGTGAAGCGGATGTCCGGCATGGCGGTGGAAGACTCTTCCGTCCAGCGCCGCATGATGTCCTGCTGCGTGCCGTCGGCCAGGATTTGCGCGAGGAAAGCATTGAATGCGGCGCGCAGGTCGCCACTGTCCTTGCGAAAACCTGCCGCCACGTCGGAATGGAACACCGGTTCGCCGATGGCAACGAATTCCGGCCGGAGTTTTTGCGCCTCTTTCAGCGCATCGATGTCGGTGAAGGCGGCATCCGCGGCACCGGTTTCAACCGCCAACAGCACGTCGGCAAAGCCGATGAACTGGCGAATGTCCGCATCGGGAAAATTCTGCTGGGCAAAGGTGTCAAACGCGGAACCCTGCAGCACGCCGAGACGCCGGGTTTTCAGGTCTTCAACCGACCTGATCTGAAGCCGGCCCGGGTCAACAGCTGCCGCCGCTGGTGGCTTGCGCACCAGCAACACCAGCTTGTTCATGTAATACGGCGTGGAGAAATCCACGAACTGCCGGCGCTCCTCGTTGGCCGTCATGCCGGTGACCACCATGTCGATCTTGCCCGACTGCAGGGCCGGGATCAGCGCATCCCAGCGCACGTTGACGAATTCCAGCGGGCGCTGAAGGCGGTCGGCGATCACCCGCGCCAGTTCGCCGTCGTGGCCTGTGATGCGGCCGTTCTGGTCCATGAAGGAAAACGGCTCGCGGGTTGCGTTGACGCCCACATACAACACCTCGCCCTCGGTGTGCACCGGGATGTCCTTTTCCTCGTAAGGTCCCGGATCGCGCTTCAGCCAGCGCCGGTCGATATCGTCCAGCGTGCCATCGGCCTTGATGGCGGCAATGATGGCATTCACCTGGTCCAGCAGTTCGCTATTACCCTTGCGAATGGCCACCGCCGTGGTTTCATCGCGCAGCGAGTCTTCGATGACTTCGAGGTCGGGGTTGTTGCGCGCCGC